>JAKLJW010000010.1:0-22500 GCA_023150935.1 Candidatus Binatia bacterium
CACCCCGAGTAGCCGCCCTCTCCTGGCGGCGTATCGAGGGGCGCACCGCGGATGGCGGGCGTCCCTCGATACGCGCCCTGAAAGAACGGGCGCTACTCGGGACGAACGGTGTGGCGGTCCGTCGTGTGATTTTTTCACAAACCCGGCGGGCGGGCCGCGGCCCGCGCCGCTCAGGCAGCAGGTAGAATTGCGTGCGTGCGTGCGTGCGTGCGTGCGTGCGTGCGTGCGTGCGTGCGTGCGTGACAGAATCGTGCCACACCGCAAACTATCGACGACTCGCCGTATCCAGATCGCCGGCCCGTGCGGAGCGGGGTTACCCGCTCGTCAACGGCCGCTCGCCGAAGCCCCCCTCGCTGCATACGACAAACCCTCCGCCACTTCACTCACATTGTCAAGTGAATTCGTCACGGATGCCGGACACCCGCATCGCGGCATCGCGCGGGCAAGCTCCTCGTTGCCCTCGGGAACGCCCCGCAGTAGCGCCTACGAGTAGGCGTCAGGCATCCGTTGCGTTCAATCCTGCTCGCCCGTCTCCTGCAGGATCACCTCGAGTTGCTGCGTCAGACCGGGCAGATCGCGCTGTGTAACGCCCCACACTCGGTCGAGGTCAACGCCCATGTAGCCGTGGATCAACACGTCGCGCAGTCCGGCAATTCGGCGCCATGGCACTTCCGGGTGTTGCGATCGCAGGCCCTGGCTCAGTTGCTTGGTAGCCTCGCCGATGATCTCAAGCTGCCGGATGACCGCGTCTTGCCAGTGCGAGGTGGTCATGAACACGTCACGGCCAACCGCGACGTAGCGCTCGATGAGGGATATCGCCTCAAGAATGTGCCGGAGATAGACCGCGTCACCGGTCATAGGGGCACAGCGGTCTTCAATACCTCATCCCGAATGTACGGGCTGACCGCGGCTTCGGTCACGACATCGACCGGGCAGCCGAGGAGATCCTCGACATCTTGTTTGATGGCAATGAGGTCGAGCAACGTGCGCTCGGGAGCAAGTTCCACAAGCAGGTCGACATCGCTCCCCGGAGTCTGGTTGCCGTGGGCATGCGAACCGAACAACCGGACCCTCCGTGCCCCGTGGCCGGCCGCGATTCGGACGATCTCCGCGCGTTGTGCGTCATCGAGCGTCATGCTCTGGTGCTCCCCGACCGCCGGTTCATCTGAACGCTTACGTATCCCGTCCGGCATTCGCGAGCAAGGCTGGGAAGCCCCTTCTGAGCAGAGCGTATGGCCGGCGCTCCGGTTGCGAGCGACTTGAGGTCTACCGAGCCGCCATCGAGTCCGTCGGCCGGGTACAACGGGCAACGGATCGATGCCGATTCCGATACCGATTCCGACCCCGAGGGGTGGGGCAGATGGCGGACACCCACGTCTCTACTCGGAGGATGCGAGGACCTCCACGGTATGGGTGTCCAGCCAGCACCCTTCTACCCGGAAGTGGCCGTGTACGAGTACGTGAACGAGTACGAGTACGGAGGAGAGGCCGGCGCCGCGGCGCCCGCCGATGCTCAGGCCCGAAGGGACGGCCATTCACCAGGCCCCGGAGCAACGCCCCGGGAAAACGATTCGAAGACCGGAAACCGAACCCCCGAAAGGGCGTCATTCGACGGCGAGCCACATCGCACCGGGGCCTGCACACACCATGGCCGGCGGCCTTTCGCAAAAGAACCGTCGCTTAAGAGCGGAGTTATCGTCGGGCGTGGCCGGTGGTCAACTGCGAACCGATCGGCTAAGCAGCGTACGTTATGCAGATTGCGATCATTGGAGCCGGCCCGGCCGGCCTGGCTGCCGCGTATGACCTGAGCCGCAGCGGGCACACGGTCACCGTTTACGAGGGCGCACCGGCCGTCGGCGGGTTGGCGGCCGGATTCAAGGCGCCGCACTGGGAGTGGACACTCGAGAAGTACTACCATCACTGGTTTGCGTCAGACGCCGCGATCCTGGGTCTGATCGAGGAACTCGGGTGGAGCGATCAGGTCCTGTTCCCCCGCCCAATCACGGCCATGTACCACGAGGGCAAGTTCTACGCCTTCGACTCCCCGGTTTCCGTGCTGCGCTTCCCCGGTATCCCCTTCGTCGATCGCGTGCGTTGCGGGGTGGTGGCTCTTTATCTGCGGTTGAATCCGCGCTGGCAACCGCTCGAGCGCGTTACGGCGGACGCCTGGCTGGGCCGCTGGATGGGTCGGCGCGCGTACGAAGTCATGTGGAAGCCCATGCTGATCGGCAAGTTCGGCGAGGAGAACCTACCTATTGTCAACATGGCATGGTTCTGGGCGCGCATCCATGCGCGCACGCCCCGTCTCGGCACATTCGCCGGCGGCTTTCAGGCTTTCATGGATCGGCTGGCGGAGGTCGTGCGCCGCCAGGGCGGCACGGTCCGCCTGAATGCGGCTGTGACCGGCATACACCGCACGAGCGATGCTCGGCTCCGCGTGGAGGCGGGGGGAGACATGGCCACCTACGACGCCGTGATCTCGACGAGTTCGCCGGCGGCAATGGCCCGCGTCGCCCCGGACTTGCCGGCCGCGTACTCGGAAGCGCTCCTGCGACTGAAGTCGCTCGGCGCCGTCGTGGTCGTCCTCGCCCTCGACCGCCAGCTCACCCCTGACGTGTACTGGTATAACCTGCCGAAGAGCGCGGGCTTTCCGTTCCTGGCGCTCGTCGAGCACACGAACTACATGAGTCCCGCGCACTACGGCGGCGACCGTATCGTGTACTGCGGCGACTATCTCGACCCGGGGCATCGCTACTTCAGTGCCTCGAAGGAGGAAGTCCTCGACGAGTTCCTTCCGACGCTGACGCGTTTCAACCCACAGTTCGACCGCAGTTGGGTCAGAGACTCGTGGCTCTGGCGCACGGCATACGCGCAGCCCGTACCCTCGGTGAACCACTCGCGCAACATCCCGGATATCCGGACGCCGGTAAAGGGGCTCTACTTCGCGTCGATGAGCCAGGTATACCCCTGGGATCGGGGCACCAACTTCGCCATCGAAATCGGCCGGAAGGTAGCGCGGATAGCGATGGGGGACGCGGGATAGGCTCCGAGCCGGTAACTCGACCGCCCGACCGGTCACGGCGTGCAGTCACCGCGGGCCGAGGGTGCGCGCCAGGAACGCGTTGTCGGTGACGCGGCAGCTTGCGCAATTGGTGTTTTCGCCGAAACTCCAGTCCGCCGTCGCGCTACCGGTACCGTCGGTTCGCAGGGTGAACACGAAGTCGTAGTCGTACTCCTCCTTCACGCCGGTGAGCTGGCAGACGAGGTTGCTGGCGACGCGATAGCGAGCTCTGACGGTGTAGTTGGGGCCGGTCCCCTCGACCGCCAGGCCGCGGCCGATGACGGCACCGCCGACCGTATCGACGATGTCCAGAGTCCCGCTGATCGCCGTCAGCCGATAGGTGCTGTCGCGCAGCCAGTCGAACGGCTGGCCGAGGATGAAGCAGATGCGGTTCTGCCAGTTGACGGCCCAGTCGCCGCTGAGTTGATAAGCGACACCGGTGGGGACGGGACTTGGCGTCGGGGTACGGGTGCGCGTCGGCGTGCGCGTGAAGGTCACCGTTCGCGTCAGCGTCGGCAATGGGGTCGGGGTGCGGGTGGGCGTGACCGTCGGTGTATTGGTCGGCGAGACCGACGGGGTTGACGTAGGCGAGAGGTTGTTGGTGGCGGAACGGGAGGGGGTGCGCGTCGGCGTGCCAGTTACGGTCGCAGAGGCAGTCGGGGTCGGCGTCCAGGGGCCGTCGAAGGTTGCAAAGAGATCCTGGTATATGACGAGAAAATCGATGTCGGAGAGAGGTCGACCGCGAAAGACATCGGCGCCCCGGCAGCCCGGGAATTGTCCGGGTTCGACCGACACGACGATCGCCGCGGAGAAATCGGCACTGGAGCCGACGCGGTCGCAATTGGCGTCGGCGAGAAGCGATGAGGTAGGTGTGGCGGTGGGCAACAAAGTGGCAGTTGGTGTTGGCGTGGCAGTCCGGGCGCGCGTGTAGGTCGGCGGCGGAGTGACGGCCGCGGCGGGAGCGGCAAGTGCGGTTGCCGCCGCCAGTGCGCTCAGGATGCCCGCAAGCGCTCGGCGCCCCAATGCGCTGGCCCCCCTCACAGTACGTACTCCAGTTGAATCCATCCCTGGCCGTTTCGTTTGTACTGACCGATGACGGACTGAGACCGGCCGGAAACGAATAGGTACCCCGCTTCAGCCAGGATGTGGTCGGTGAACTTGTAACGGATGCGGGTGCGCAGCATGGAGTAGCCGCTCTCGATGCCCTGCAATCCGAGCAATTGCGCCTGCAGCGTGTCGGAAAAGAAGCTCTTACGGAGATTGGCGAGCAGGCGAGTATCGATGTTCTGAATGAGAAGCGGTTCGTCGTTGTCGATGACGTCGGTCTGGTTGACCTGCACGAGGAGCATGTACCCTTCATAAGTGTAATCGGCGCCCAGGCCCCATTCCACGGCATTTCGCTTCACGGCAGACGGCGGCAGCGAAACAGGCACGCGTCCGGCACCCATCGCGAGCTGGACGAGCGCGCGCTGGAGGTCGCGCTTGAACGAGTCGGGAAGAGTGGGACCGCGGAGCAGGGAGTTGACGTCGCGAGCGAAGTTGCGGCCGTTGATAAAGGCCGCTTCCCCGCGCACCGCGAAGCGATCGTACGCGTAAGCGACGTCGAATCCTCCCATGTCGACATCGGCGAACGCCGGCGAGAGGGTCGTGATACCGCGCAGGTCCTTGACGCCGATGGGGCTCGCCGGGTCGGGATTGCCGGCGGCGTCGGCCGTGAGCAGGAAGGCAGGGTTGTTGTCGTAACCGTGGTAGTAGTACAGGGCTACGTCGCTGGTACCGACGCGGGCCGTGTGACGCAGGCCGATCCCACTGTTGGGGAGGTTGAATGCCGGCAGGTTGTCATCCTGCAAGCCGTAGGTGAGCGGCACCTCGAGACGCGGATTGGGTGGCACAAAGGAACCGGCGGGAACGGTAAAGTACGGGGGCGACGGCACGGCGGCCGGCGGAAACCAGCGCTCGATCCCGCACTGCGATGCCGTGCCGCGGAGCGTACACCCGGCAACGGGAAACCGGTACGGCAAGTAGCGCGGCACCCAGACCACGGTGAAGCGGTTCTCTTCCAGCCAGCCAAGCGATCCGGGCAGGTAGTAAGATCCCTGCAGCGCGGGAACGCCAATCTTCCGTTCGGCCTCGTCGAGCAGGAGCGGGTCGATATAGCTGAACGGAGCGAGGACATCGGTCGGTTGAAACCGATCGAGCTTGCCCCACGCGAGGCGTTGCTTGCCGATGCGCAGGTCGAAATCGGCGACGTTAATGTCGAAGTAGATCTCTTCGAAATCCACGGCCGGAGAGACATCCTGGAAGGTCCCGGTCCAGGTGTAGATGCCGGCACGCGTGTGAAGCAGGGTCGGTCCACCGACCGTTCCAACCGTCATCGAGTCGAAGCGGAGCCAGTCCGTCAGCTCCGCGCCGGCGCGTACACGCATGCGCACGAGGGTGGGCTCGTGGGTACTGGCGCGGTTCTCTTCGATGACCTCGCGGACAGCGGTGGCGACATCCAGGTCGACGCGGCGGCCACCGAGGGTGGTGCGGATAGCGTTTGCGGTTCCGGCGCTAACGATCGCCGCGACAGCCAGGAGCGCGAATACCGCTCGCCCTCCGCGCGTTAAGGCGTCCTTGGACATGCGGGGCGGTGCTGTAACTTGAATCGGCCTGGCCCGCAATATAGTTTCCGGGCATGCCAGAAGATCGACCGACCGGGCCCGCAAGAGCCGACACCCTGTCGCTCGCCAAAGGGCTGGATAGCGACATCGCGATGGTACACCAGCGATTCCTGGCGGCGATGGAGTCGAGGCTCCCGTCCATGAACGCGAATGTGAAAGAGCGGTACTTCGCGGTGCTGTCGAACCTGGTATGTAAGCTCGAGGTTTACGACAAGCCCTTGCGGGATGTGTTGCGGGAAATCATGGCCGAGTCGGCGCACCTTGTCTTGCGCGACCTGGCCGCGTCTTGACCATCCGAGCCATGCAGTCGGGTCCCGTCCGGCGCCACGCCGAGACGCGGACGACACCGGTAGCCCCCGTGAAGTCGACCTTCCTGCCGCGTCTTGTCAACGGACCTTTCGGCGACCCTGGCCTCTACGTCACCTTGCGCTGGCAAGGGGCGGCGGTGCAGTTCGATCTCGGCCGTATCGACCGGATACCGGCTTCGGCTCTGCTGCGGCTGAGGCAGATCTTCGTCACCCACACCCATATCGACCACTTCATAGGATTCGATCGCGTGTTGCGCTTGTTTCTTGCGCGCAGCGGAACGCTAGCCGTTTTCGGCCCGCCGGGAATCATCGGTAACGTACGAGGTAAGCTGAACGGATATACATGGAACCTGGTGGACGGCTATCCGTTCGTCATCGATGTCCACGAGGTAGGCCCGGCGTCGATCCGAAGCGTCCGCTTGCCGGCAACGGCGGCGTTCCAGCCGGAGGAGCTGGGCACCCGCCCGTTCACCGGCGTCCTCCACGACGAGGATGCGTTTACAGTGCGCGCCGCGATCCTCGATCACCGCATTCCGTGCCTGGGGTACTCGATAACCGAGCCATCGCATCTTAACGTCCGCACAGATGCGCTCGCGGACCTTGGGATCCCTCCGGGACGGTGGCTCAACGAGTTGAAGGACGCGATACGGCGCAACCAACCACCGCAAACGCCGATAACGGTACGCTGGCGCCGGGATGACGAGGTGCACGAGCAGACCTTTGCGCTCGGCGACCTGCGGGACCGCTTGATTGTTGTCACGCCGGGCCAGAAGCTGGCCTATGTGACAGACACCATCTTCAGTCGGGGCAACGTCGCGCGCGTCGTCGACCTCGCTGCGGGTGCGGACGTGTTCTTCTGCGAGTCGCTCTTCCTCGACCGGGACAGAGAAGAGGCCGCCAAGCGTTACCACCTCACGGCCCGTCAGGCGGGTACGCTGGCGCGGATGGCCGGCGTCAAACGGCTGCAGGTATTCCACTTCTCGCCGCGCTACGACGGCATGGCGGATTCCCTGTACGCCGAGGCCGAGGCGGCATTCCGCGGGCTCATGGAACCTGACGAGCCCGCATAGCGGGGTGTCGCCGGGACGCGCCGGGTGGCCGGGCTGCGGCGAGGGCTACGCGTCCGGAGGTTGAGTTCGCGTCGCGGCGGTGAGGCGGATATCGAGCGCGCCGGCGGGACCGCTGAGGTACAGACCCACCGGTACGGGCCCGACATGGACGTCGGGGACTGCGATCCAGAAGTCCAGGTACGTCGGCGTTTCGCTGGTTCGCGGGTCTGTCACCCAGAAACCGGCGAGGGCTTCAATGTCGGCGCGGCAGCCCCTGGCCGGGCCGGCCGCGATGGCGGCGACGTGCGCCGGGGGCTGGGCATCGAGGGGGCGCAAGTGCATGTTGTACCGTCGACGGCCGTCGAAGACTGCAAGCGTGCGGTCGCATGGTATACGCGCCGCCGCAAGGCTCGCCGTGAGCGGGTCGACAGTCGCGCGTCGGAGTGGGTCCGGAACCTCGGTGCGCCAGTCCGCCTGCGGCGCGGGCTCGACCACGGCACGAACCGGCCCCGTCGCGTCGTAGTCGATCTCCACGATTCGCCGCACCGAGCGATAGTTTCCTTGCAGCCGGTGCCGGGTGGGCCGCCAGTCGGCGCCGAGGATGTGGCCGAGGGAGGTCGCGGTGGAAGTCCAGGGAAACCACCACCCGACGACGCCGACGGTGCGCATTTCTGTAGTTGCGCGGTAAGTCTCGGCGGTCACGTCGGCGCGCGCCTGCACGGCGAGGATGGTCAGCGGTCCGTAGCGGACGTCATACTCGAGCACCAGTTCGGCATGTGCGGTCTGCCGCAGCCCCTCTCCGGCAACCGCCAGCGCCACGGCGGCGATCAAGCTCGCTGCAGGCAGGGGGCGTTTGCGGGGCGAGCGCCGGTTCAACCGAACCTCCTAGTGACGCAGCACCTGGCCGGCCCTGGCGTTCGCGTTGTAACTGGGGCCGTCGACCACGTGGTGTCCATTGACGAACACGTGCTCGATCCCGAGCGGAAAACGGTCCGGGTGCTCGAAAGAAGCGGTATCCTGAAGCGTGGCTGGGTCGAGAACGACCAGGTCGGCAGCGCAGTTGGGGCGGACCCAGCCGCGATCCGACCACCGCAGACGTTCGGCGGCGGCGCCGGTCATCTTGTGCACCGCTTCCTCGAGGGAGAAGAGCCCCTCCTTCACGTAGGTACTGAGGACACGAGGGAAGGTACCGAAGGCGGCGGGATTCTGATGTCCGGCATGAGTGATGAACGTATCGGTCTCGATGGTGCAGAGGGGGTGTTGCAGTACGGCACGAAGGGCATCTTCGTCGCCGCGATCGCCGCTGTAGGTGTGGTTGAGCACGCGGGCGTTGCGGTTGCTGTCGACGACGAGGCGGCAATAGAAGTCGAATGGGTCCATGCCGGCGCGCGCGGCGGCCTCGGTAACGCGCAGGCCGTCGTATTGGTCCCACGCGGGCACGTTGCAATGCATGATCTGGATGTCCGGGAGGCCGAAGCCCACGGCCGCGAAGGCGGCTTCGGCGAAGGCGCGCAGGTCGGCACGTTCCTGCTGGTCGGCAAGGACTTCCTCAAGCCGCGGCAGCACCCAGGCGGGGAAGATGACGCTGGCGGTGGTGTTGCCGGCGGTATAGGGAAACGCATCGAAGGCGACATCGAGACCGCCGCGGTGGGCATCGTCGATGATGCGGAGGGCGTCCGAATAACTTGCCCAGGTGCCTCGACCAACAAATATCAGGTGGCTGATTTGGAGTCGGACGCGGGCCGCCTGACCAACCCGGACGATCTCCTTGACGGCTGCCAGATTATGGAACTCGGTGGTGGGATCGGTGGTATAGGCGCCGCTGATCCAACTGTACGCCTTGAGGTGGGATGTGAAGAGCTTGTTGGCGGCGGCTGCGCAGGCAGCGAAGCTGATTAGTTCGTCTTCCTGGGCAAAGATCCCGGGCGGATAGCCGAGACCGGTGCTCACACCTAGGCAACCCGCATCGAGCGAGGTGCGAGTGAGCCTTTCCATTTCCCGAAGTTCGTCCGCGGAAGGTGGGGCGGGGTTGAGTGTGCCGGTGACGGCGCTGCGCACGGTCCCGTGGCCGACCAGTTGAGCGACGTTGAGTGGGACGCCGCCGGCGGCCAGTACGTCAAGGAATTCGTCCATCGTCTCCCAGCGGAGATCAATGACCCCATCGGTGATGAGGCGGCTGGCTTCTTGCGCTCCGGGGCGGTTGACGGGTGTGATTGGCGCCGGGCTGAAACCACAGTTGCCGCCCACCAGGGTTGTCATGCCCTGCCGGATGAACGGTTCGATCAAGGCACTATGATCGGCACCGGGCAGAAGCCAATCCGCGTGGGAGTGGATGTCGATGAAGCCCGGTGTGACGATGCGGCCGTTGCAGTCGACCGTCACTTCAGCGTCGATATCGCCGAGGTCGCCAACCGCGGTAATTACTCCGCCGGCAACTGCCACATCGGCGCGACGAGACGCAGCACCGCTGCCGTCGATGACACGACCACCTGCCAGCTTCAGGTCACATTCCATCCTTCAACCATCCACGGCGGCGCGCTCCGGCGCAAGCCGCAGCGGGGGGTCTGGCCCGCGCAGAATGCGCGCGGTCGGGTGCCCGTTGAGTTAGGCTTCCTCGGCCTTCACCACCACGGTAACGTGGGCATTGACACCCACGCCGAGCTGAATCGGAACGGTGTGTTCGCCGATCACCTTGATGGGCTCATCGAGGCGAATTCGTCGGCGTTCGATCGCAAACCCTTGATCGGCGAGCGCGCGTTCGATGTCGATGTTTGTCACCGACCCGAACAGGCGCCCTTCCTCTCCGGCGCGTGCGGTAACGGTCAGGCGCACGGCGGCGAGTTTCTGTGCGGAAGCCTCCGCCTGCCGCCGTTCGCGTTCGCGCCGATCGGCCATGACGCGTTTTTGATGATCGAGAACACTCAAGTTGCGATTGTCGGCGATTACCGCGAGACCGCGGGGGAGCAGGTAATTGCGAGCGAATCCCGGCTTAACCTTGACGATATCGCCTATGGTTCCGACGTTCGGCACATCTTCACGCAAAATAACTTCCATAAACCAATCTCCTTCAACTGCCGCCAGACCCGGATTGAAAGCCGACCGTACTCGAATGAAGGCGGCGGAAGTTAGCCCAGAAATCCAGCACGCCGAGGGCGAGTACAAGGCCGGCGAACAGGTGGTGCAGTGCGATCAGGGCATATCCGGCCAGTCGAAAGCCACGTGGAACACGGAATCGAGCCAGATAGAAGCTCACGACCGCCAGCCCCTGACAGAAGTAACAGCCGAGCAGTACGGCGAATATGTTGCGGGCCACCAGGCTGATCGCGGTCGATGGCAAGAACATCGCAAACCCGGAGGCGATGAACACCCAGATGGCTGCTTCCGGCATCTGCCAGCGGCGCAGATTCATGCGCACGGCAACGCGCCACCATGCCCTGACCGCGAGCAGGTTGGTAAGCGCCAGAGCGCCACCGATGAGCAGGACGATGGCGGGCAGGACACTCATGACCCCGTCGACGATGGCCGGGCTATCGGCGGCAAGCGAATCGAGGACAGTAGCCGCGGCACCCGCCTCTCTCGCGGCGGCAAGAGTAAGCTCCACGCTGCGCTCGAGCAGGCCACGTACGCCGCTTAGAACGGCAGCGGCACTGCCCGTAGTCGACCACGCCGTCGCCGCAACGCCGGCGCTCCAGGCGACGGCAGTGGCTGCTACCACCGCTTCCACCGATCCCCGTTGGCGGATGGCCAGGCCGCAGACCAGGGCAGGCAACGTACACAGCCCCAGAACGGCCACGGCGGCATGCACACCGAAAAAGGCACCCGCGATGGCGCCAAGCAGCGTGGCCCACACAAAGCCGGCGGCGGGCTTGACGGTGGCTATGAGCAGCGTCCCCGGAATCGGCGCCACGAGGAACAGCGGTATCGCGGCAACCGGGGCGAGTGTGGCTAGCGCCAGTGCCAGACTTGTGGCCGCCACACCAACCGTGGCGCGGGAAGCCAGGAGCATGTCAGACTACTGAGGCGGCAAACGGCAGCAAGGCTACGCTACGTGCGCGTTTGATCGCGGTGGTCAAACGCCTCTGGTGCTTGGCGCAGTTTCCCGTGATTCTGCTCGGAACGATTTTGCCGCGTTCCGTCACGAAGCCACCCAGGGTACGCGCGTCCTTATAGTCGATTTGTGCGTCCTTATCGGCGCAAAAGCGGCAAACCTTACGTCGGGCCGGGCCGCGGCGTCGAAAACCGCCCTTCTCGTCGCCGGCGGGACGCCCCTTGCGTCCCCCTCGGCCTCCTCGCATCGCCATATCAATTCCCCTGATCCGGCGCGGCGGTGTCGACCGCCTCCGCCTCCGTTGCCGCGCCTTCCGTTATCGCACTCTCCCGCGGTTCGGGGCGCGCGCTGGTTCTGGTTTCGTTCATGCGGACGGAGATGAAGCGCAGAACCTCATCCGCAATCTTGAAGGTACGCTCGAGCTCCTTGACGACTTCGGGGCGCGCCGCATAGTGAGCAAGAACATACGTTCCGCGGGAGTGCTTGCCAATCTGGTAGGCCAGTTCGCGCACACCCCAGTCCTGAACGTCTGCCACCTCACCACCCATACCCTCTATCAACCGGCGCACGCGGTCGATGGTTTCGCGCACTTGCGCCTCGGGCAGTT
Organism: Candidatus Binatia bacterium; assembly: GCA_023150935.1. Taxonomy (NCBI): domain Bacteria; phylum Candidatus Binatota; class Binatia (SeqCode); species Binatia bacterium. The sequence continues at coordinate 11,737 of JAKLJW010000010.1, forward strand.
CGGGTTGGAGCACGAACATCGTTTCGTATTTTACCATCTGGTCCCTCCGGTTTGCGGCCAACGGTCCGGCCCTGGGGCTGCGTCGCCGCGCAAAATAGTCCTTACCTCCGCGATCGGTCGGAAATCGACTCCCGAGCCCACATCACTTCTCACCTTCCGTCTTCGCGGGCTCGCCGGGGGTGGCTCCCTCAGCCGGGGCCCCCTCGGCCACAGCTTCGGTCTTCACTTCCTCGACGGTAGGCGGCAGCACGGTCACGAGCCCGAAGTCGTCCTCGAATACGAACTTCGCTCCGGCAGGTGGCGTCAGGGCGCTTATGTGGATCGAGTCATGAATCCCGAGGTTGGAGACATCGACGTCGATCGCGTGAGGAATGTCGAGGGGTAGGCACTGGACCTCAACCTCGCGGCGCAGCGGCTGGAGGATGCCGCCCGCAGCCACCCCGGGAGGTTTACCGACGAAGTGCAGCGGCACCCGCACCTGGAGAGCCTGCTGCAGGTCGACTTCATAGAAGTCCGCGTGCAGCACGGCGCCGGTAACCGGGTGGTACTGGGTATCCTTGAGGATCGAGATGCGGCCATTCACCTCGTCGGACCCGGAAGCCAGGCGTAGAAGCTGCGAGCCCTCGACCGCCACCACCTTTTGCGCGAATTCTTTCGCATCGACCATCACCGGCGTGGATTGCCGTTTCGGTCCATAAAAGATCCCGGGCACACGGCCGGTGCGGCGGGCGCGGCGGGCGGCGCCCTTTCCGGCCACCCCGCGAACCTCGACGTTGAACTCGATAGCTTCCATACGAACACCTTTCCTTATTCTTGCCGGGAGCGCAGGGCCCGCTAAACAAAAAGCGAGCTAATGGACTCCTCGTGGTGCGTTCGTCGGATGGCTTCGCCGAGGAGACGTGCCACCGAGAGCACCTTGATCTTGGAACATACCTGCGCCTCCCCGCGCAGGGGAATGGTATCGGTCACTATAAGCTCTCGCAGAACAGACTGCTCAATGCGCGAGATCGCCTGTCCGGAGAGAACGGCATGAGTGCAGCAAGCAAGAACGGCACGCGCTCCGTTTTCCTGCAGAGCAGCGGCGGCCGCCACCAGGGTTCCGGCGGTGTCTATCATGTCGTCCACCAGCACAGCGGTACGGTCACGAACCTCGCCAACGATGTGCATCTCGGCAACTTCGTTTGGGCGGATGCGTCGTTTATCGATGATGGCCAGCGCCGCGCCCAGGTGCTTGGCGAAAGCACGTGCCCGTTCGACCCCGCCCGCATCGGGGGATACGACGGTCACGTCTTCTCCGTTCAGTCGTTCGCGCGCGTATTTCAGGACGACCGGGGCGGCAAACAGGTTGTCGACTGGAATGTTGAAGAAGCCCTGGATCTGGCCGGCGTGGAGGTCGACTGTAAGAACGCGCGAGGCGCCCGCGGTAGTGACCAGGTCGGCAACGAGTTTCGCACTGATCGGCACTCGTGGCGCCACCTTACGATCCTGGCGAGCGTACCCGTAATAAGGGACGACTGCGGTCACGCGACTGGCCGAGGCCCGTCGGAAGGCATCGAGCATCAAGAGGAGTTCAATCAGATTGTCGTTCACGGGGGTACACGTCGACTGGATCACGAACACATCCCCGCCACGAACGTTTTCGTCGATCTCGACCAATATCTCGCCGTCGCTGAACCGACGGACTTCGGCCGCACCACGGCCGACGCCAAGGTACGCGCACACGGCATCGGCGAGGGCGGGGTTGGAGTTGCCGGCGAAGACCTTGATCTGGTTCTTCATGGCACCCCCGAAATTGCACGACGCAGTACTGGGCGGGAAGGATTCGAACCTTCGAATACCGGATCCAAAGTCCGGGGCCTTACCGCTTGGCGACCGCCCATCATTGGCGCCCGTAAGAGCATCGATCGAGCACCCCGGTGGCAGGGGTCCCGGGGCCATCCACACGCCACGACTGGGCCGCTCGTTCTGAGGTGGCAACGAGGCATGCCCAGGCCCGGAGACAGGCCGCGCCCCTGCCGCCGCCCGACAACGCACCAAATGCGGCGAGTCTTTCTATGGTCGATTTCACCGCCAGCACCTCTGGATGAATCTTACTGAAGGCCGCCTCGGGGTCATTATCGAGCAGTTCTGAGACCGGCTTCCGCCCAGTAATGAAAACTGGGATGCTAGTGAGTCCGGCGCCGCTTGTCAACGAAAGGCGCTTGCCAGGTTTTCCCGGAGCGCACAAACACCATCATCGCTCGGCTCATTTGACCGCGGCGGAGCGCCTGTGCTAACTCGAATCGCTCTCTCCCGGCGACGCACAGGCCCCCGTGGTGAAAAGGATATCACACAGGTCTCCGGAACCTGTAGTCCGCGTTCGATTCGCGGCGGGGGCATCTCCCCTCCTGGAACCGCACGGTCGAGCATGTCACTATGTTGTTGATTCGGTTGGGTTCTTCTTATAGAGTCCGCCGGCGTGGGCAGGACCGGCCGTTGTGGCCGCTCCGGGGAAAGGAGGTGGCGATGGAGCTCCCCAAATGCCAGAAGTGCAACAATGGGGTACTGATTCCATTGTCTGATTATGGGCAAGAGGGGGCGTCTGTCATGTTCAAGGCGTGGGTTTGTACTCACCCCGATTGCGGGTTTTCCCTCCGGGTGGACAAGGGCGAAGTCAGTTACGGGAAGAAGGTTGAGCACAAGCACTGACTGAACCACCGGGCGCTCCCTGGCCCGTTGTCCGTGGGAAGACCGGGGCGGTCTTCCACCTGAGGCCAATTACATTTCCTCACCGGCGACAGTCAGACCTGCCGATCGGCAACCGTCTCGACGGCGCGGATTTTTCGTCGCCAAATCGGCGAATCGGTGGCCTCCTTCGCTAAGCCGCCGGGCAGGCACGGAACGAGTCTGAAGAAACCCGCCGCAGGAGGAATCGGTGATCAGAGTCGGAGTCATTGGACTCGGCTACTGGGGTCCGAATCTGGTGCGCAACTTCGGGTCGACCCCGCGGACGCGGGTATCCTGGCTTTGCGACGCAAATCCCGCCCGCTTGGATCAGGTGGGCACACAGTGCCTGACGGCTGAACGAACGCTCGACGCGGCGGACGTGCTGGCCGATCCGTCGGTTGACGCGGTGGCAATCGCGACGCCGGTCGGGACGCATTGCCGGCTCGCTGCGGCAGCTTTTCGTGCCGGCAAACACGTGCTGGTCGAGAAGCCGCTGGCCGCATCGGTGGCAGAAGCCGAGGAACTGGTCGCCCTGGCGAACGAGGTGTCACGGGTTCTCCTGGTTGACCATGTCTTCTTGTATAGTCCGGCGGTGCGGAAGATGTGTGAACTGGTGCACTCCGGGGAGATCGGAGAGGTGCAGTTCGTCGACTCCGTACGCATCAATCTCGGGCTGTTTCAGCACGACGTCAATGTCATCTGGGATCTGGCGCCTCACGATCTAGCGATCATCGACCACCTGATCGATCGCCAGCCACGGAGCGTCGCCGCCATCGGCGCCAGCCACGCAGCCGGCGGCCGTGAAGACGTGGCCTACCTTCATCTTGACTACGGGGACAATATCCTCGCGTCGGTACATGTGAACTGGTTGTCGCCGGTCAAGGTACGCCACTTTCTCGTCGGCGGCACGCGGCGAAGTCTCCTGTACAATGAACTCGATCTTTCCGAACGCCTCAAGGTCTACGACCGTGGCGTCGATGTGTCCCGAGACCCGGAAGGTATTCGCGACGTCCTCATCTCCTATCGCTCCGGAGACGTCTTGTCTCCGCGGCTGGATGCCACCGAGCCCCTGCGCCTCCTGGTCGAGCATTTCGCGGACTGCATCGAACATAGCATGCCGCCGGTGTCGGGGGGCAGCCAGGGTCTGCGCGTCGTGCGCATGCTTGAGGCGGCGCAGCGTTCTCTATCGCGTGGCGGCATACGCGTCGACCTGTGATCGATGGAAGCTTTCAACCGAATCGCATCAGACGTTCAACTGGGACGGGACGTAGAGATATACGGCTTCGCCAACCTCTACGGGTGCACCATCGGCGAGGGCACACGTATCGGTTGTTTCGTCGAGATCCAGCGAAACGCGATCGTCGGGGCGCGCTGCAAGATTTCGAGCCACGCCTTCATTTGCGAGGGGGTGGTGATTGAAGACGAGGTCTTCGTTGGCCATCACGTCTGCTTTACGAACGACATCCTCCCGCGTGCCTGCCGCCCCGACGGGAGCTTGCAGTCGGCCGACGACTGGATCGTTGTGCCGACACGGGTGCAGCGAGGGGCGAGCATCGGATCGGGCGCGGTCATTCTTCCCGGGGTGACAATCGGCGAAGGGGCTCTCGTTGGCGCCGGCGCAGTGGTCACCGACGACGTGCTGCCACGCACCATCGTCGCCGGCAATCCGGCGCGCGTCCTGCGTTCGCTGGTCGAGGACGAGGCACGCTGATTTGCGAGCCTCGCGAAGGCGCACGGCGACATGGACACGACACCCCGGCTCACAGGGCGCCTACGGCACGCCAAGCTTGCGCTCTCCCTATCTCTTGCGATGAGAAGTGGCACAGACCCGCCTCCTCTCGACCCCTGCGTTCGTCGAGTGCTACACGGGGCACCGGCATACGGACGGGAGACCGGACAGAGAGTGGGAGGCTGATCATCCATGCAGATTGACGGCGCGCGTATCCTGGTCACCGGCGGCTGCGGTTTCATCGGCTCCACCACCATCGACCTCCTCCTCGAGCAACACGCTCCCGCGCAGATCGTCATTCTCGACAACCTGGTGCGCGGCGACCTCTCGAACATTGCAGCCGCCTTGAAGGATCCCCGAGTCTCTCTGATACGGGGGGACATCCGAGATGCCGAGACGGTAGGCGCCGCCACCCGTGGAATGGACGCCGTGATCCATATGGCAACGCTGCGGATCACCGCCTGCGCCGAGGACGCGCGTGAGGCCTTCGAGGTCATGTGCACCGGCACCTTCAACGTTGTCGAGGCGGCGCGCTCGCTTGGCGTCAAGCGCGTCCTTGCCGCATCGTCTGCCTCGGTCTATGGCATGGCGGGGACCTTTCCGACGTCCGAAGACCACCACCCGTATAACAACCGTACCTGGTACGGTGCCACCAAGACCTTCCTCGAGGGACTGCTGCGCTCATTTAACGATATGTATTCCCTGTCCTACGTCGCCCTGCGCTATTTCAACGTCTATGGACCGCGCATGGACGTATTTGGGAAGTACACCGAGGTGCTGATCCGGTGGATGGAGCGCATCGATGCCGGTGAGCCGCCGATTATCTTCGGCGACGGTTCACAGACGATGGACTTCGTCCACGTGCACGACGTGGCACGGGCCAACGTGCTGGCCTTGCGCTCAGACGTCGCGGACCGGGTCTACAACGTGGGCTCCGGAAGCGAGACCTCGCTCCTGCAACTGCTCGACGCACTACTGCGCGCCATGGGGCGAGAAGACCTGCGGCCCGAGTTCCAGCCGGCACGCGCCGTGAACCCGGTACCGCGGCGTCTGGCGGACGTCGGCGCCGCGCAACGCGATCTCGGATTCTCCGCCGAGATTCCTCTCCCTGATGGACTGGAGCAGCTCGTGCGCTGGCGACGGGGGCGGCTGGCGGCTGCCGGCCAGCCGCGCTAGGCATGGGGGGGATAGACCGTGGGTGTCCGCATTCAGATCGCGCGCCCGGAGATGGGCGAGCCCGAGTGGCGCGCAGCGCGCGACGTGATCGAGTCCGGCTGGATCACGCAGGGGCCGAAGGTGGCCGAGTTCGAACGCGCTATGGCGGCGGCCTGTGAAGCGCGCCACGCCGTCGCTGTCTCCTCCTGCACAACGGCGCTGCACCTGGCGCTCCTCTGTGCCGGCGTCGGCTACGGTGACGAGGTCATCGTCCCGTCGCTGTCGTTCATCGCGACGGCGAACGCGGTGGTCCATGCGGGCGGCGTTCCGGTGTTTGCCGAGGTAGACGAGTCGACCTTCAACCTCGATATCGAGGACGCACGCGCCCGTATCACCCCGCGCACCAAGGCGATCGTTCTGGTGCATCAGCTCGGGCTTCCGGCAGACATCGACGGCTTCAGCGACCTGACTCGCCGACACGGTCTCCAACTCATCGAGGATGCCGCCTGTGCGATCGGCAGCCGCTACCGCGGCGCGGCCATCGGCAGCCACAGCGAGCTGGTGTGCTTCTCGTTTCACCCGCGCAAGATCGTGACCACGGGGGATGGCGGCATGATCGCCACCTCCTCGGAGCGCCATGCGGCGCGCCTGCGCCTGCTGCGCCACCACGGCATGAGCGTTCCCGACACCGTGCGCCACGCGGCCGCCACGGTGGTCCGCGAGTCGTATCTGGAGGTGGGCTACAATTACCGTATGACCGATCTGCAAGCGGCGGTCGGCATCGAGCAGCTCAAACGTCTACCCGCGATGCTGGCCCGGCGCCGCGCGCTCGCCGCGCGCTATGATCGGGCCTTTCTCGCCCACCCGATCATCGAGACGCCGGCCGCCTGCCCCGACGGCGAGTGGAATGTTCAGTCATACGCGGTGCGCCTGCGGAACTACGACGGGGCGAGCCGGGATACGGTCATGCGGCGCCTGCTGGACCGTGGAATCGCGTCACGCGGCGGCGTGATGACCGCGCACCGGGAGCCAGCGTATGCGGCTCGCGGCGCGCTGTCGCTGCCACGTTCGGAGGCTGCGAGCGACCGCGCGCTCATCCTCCCTTTGTATGCTGGCCTGACCGAGCAGGAGCAAGACGAGGTCATCGAGGCCCTACAGCAGGCCGTGCGAGAGAAGCAGGCGTGACCATCGGGTACATCATTGGTGCCGGTCCTCACGGACGGATCATTGCCGAGACGTGGCGTATGCAAGATCCGTCCGTCGTGCTCGGCTTTCTCGACGACGATCCGGCGCTGCACGGGCACGACGTCGCCGGCGTATCGGTCGTCGGCCCGCTGCGCCGGCTCGGTGACGCCGACCCGCTCTCGTTTGTTGCCGTCCTCGCCATCGGCGACAACCCGCGTCGGTTGCGTATCGCCCGCCACTGGGGTGCCCGCGCGATACGCTGGGCCACCGTTGCGCACCCCAGCGCCGTGGTCATGCCGTCGGCGGAGGTCAGCGCCGGGAGCGTGGTCTTCGCACAAGCCGTGGTCAATTCGGGAGCGCGGGTGGGTCAGCATGTGATCATCAACACGGGCGTCATCGTCGAACACGATTCGATCGTCGAAGAGGGGGTCTCCCTGAGCCCGGGTGTATGTGTTGGCGGGCGGGCGCACATCGAACGCGGGGTGTTCATCGGGATGGGTACAACGATCGGGCCGCGCCTACGCATCGGCGCCGACACGGTGATCGGCGCCGGCGCGACTGTCGTCACCAACCTGCCGCCGCGGGTGCTCGCCTACGGCGTCCCCGCCCGCGTCGTGCGGCCGATCGAGACCGGGTTCGACTACCGGCGCGTGCTGTGACGCTGGCGACCACAATGAGCAGTCTCTTCCCCGACCTGTCGCTCTCCGTCGTTCTGCCGGCACACAACGAGGAGCGCCTGATCGAGGCAACGGTACGGCGCTATGTGTGCCGGCTGGAAGAAGTGGTGGGCCGCTTCGAGATCTTGCTGATCGACGATTGCAGCACTGACCGCACCCCGCAGATCGCCGACGCTCTGGCGCGTGAGCTGCCTCAGGTCCGCGTCATCCACAACCCGCACAACCTGCGGCAGGGCGGCTGCCTGAAGCTCGGCTTCGGACTGGCGCAATACGAGTTGGTGACCCATAACGCGGCGGATTGTCCGTTCGATTTCGCCGACCTGGCGCGCGTTCTCGCGCCTTTCCCGAACGCCGACGTGGTGGTCGTCACGCGGCGCACGTATCCCGGGGTCGGCATCGCGCGGCGCTTCGTTTCCTGGGGCAACCGGACGCTCATCCGTCGGCTCTTCGGACTCGACATCACGGACTACAACTTCGTGCAGGTCTACCGGCGCGACGCGTTATTGCTGGCGGAGTGTGCGTCGCAGGCCACAGCCTTCATCACGGTCGAGCACATCGTGCGCGCGCACCACGCGGGATTCCGCGTCGTCGCGGTTGACGCCGACTACCACCGGCGGGCCTCGGGCAAGTCATCATCGGGTACTCTTCGCGTGGTCCACGAGTCACTGGCAGACATGCTGCACCTATGGTTCGAGTTGCGCCGGCATCCCGGCGCGTCGCTCGCGCCGCGCCGGGATGGAGGAGCGTCGTGAGCGACGAGCTGTTTGCGAACCAGATTCCGTTTCTGAAGCCCTGGCTGGGCGAGGAGGAAGCCGAGGCCGTGCGCCAGGTCATCCTGTCGGGCTGGGTGAGCATGGGACCGAGGACGGCCGAATTCGAGAGAGCCGTCGCCGCCCTGGTCGGCGCGCGGCAAGCGGTCGCTACCAATGCCGCCACTGCGGCATTGCATCTGGGGCTGCTGGTTGCCGGGGTACGACCGGGCGACGACGTGCTCTGCCCGTCGTTCACCTGCATGGCGACTGCCAACGCCGTCCTGCTTGCCGGTGCCGTACCGCGGTTTGTGGATATTGAACGCCGCACTTTCAACATGGACCCCGCCGACGCCGAGGCACGTCTCACGCCGCGAACCAGAGCCATCTTGGTCGTCGATCAGATCGGCCTGCCGGCTGACCTGGATGCGTTCGTTGCGCTCGCCCGGCGGTACGACCTCGTTGTCGTCGAGGACGCCGCAACGGCGTTGGGGGCGCGCTACAAAGGCCGCGCGCCGGGCGGACGGGGCGTGCCGGCTTGCTTCAGTTTCCACCCGCGCAAGATGATCACCACCGGCGAGGGCGGCATGCTGGTGACCGACAACGAGGCGTGGGCGGAACGTGCCCGCGTCCTGCGATCAACCGGCGCGTCGGTATCGGATCTGGTGAGGCACCAGGCGAAGGGAACTATCGTACAGGAATACGTCGAGGCGGGTTTCAACTACCGTCTGACCGACCTGCAGGCCGCCATCGGGTTGGTGCAGCTCGGACGTTTGCCCGCAATGCTGGCCGAGCGCCGGCGACAGGCCGAGGTCTACGACGCAGCGCTGGCGCCGGTCGACGAGATCGAACCTCCGTACGTCCCGCCATACGCAGAGCACGCCTACTCGTCATACTGCATTCGGCTGCGTCCGCAGGCGCGCGTCAGTGCGCACGATCTCGTGCTGCGCATGGCGGCGCGCGGCATCTCCTGCCGCCACGGCATTCAGCCGTTACACCGTGAGCCGTACTTCCGCGAGCGCACGGCCGGCCTGGTATTGGCGGAGAGCGAGGCGGCAGCCAGCGACAGTCTTTTCCTGCCCATCTTTCCGGGGTTCTTGCCTGCTGACCAGGGGCGAGTGGTCGACGAGTTGAAGAGGAGTCTGCACGCCTCCGCTTGACGAATTGGCGGCAGCAACGTGCCCTGGCAGCGGACTCAGCTCCGGGGCCTTTCCACCGGCCCGCACTCGTAGCACACCAGTTGGACCGAGTTGAGCAGCGGGAAATCCCTCAACCTGCCCTGGTAACGATCGAGAATGGGTTGCATGCGGTCGCGATCCGCGTTGGGCTCGTAACAGAGCAGCGCCTGAGCGTCACAGGCATGCTCGACGGTGCTATCGGCCAGCACGGAGGACACGGTGAGGCGGTCCGCAATCCGATAGGCGACGTGAAAGAGACCGGTTCGCCCAAGCGTTTCCGAAATGATTTCGCGCGAGGTGACCAACACCACAGCACGGTCAGGATGGCGCTGCCGCAGCTCGATGAGTCCGTCAAAGATGTTGTTACCGTATACTCCGCGTTGCGGGTACATGATCAGTCGCATGTTCGTGAACCCATATACAGCGATTGCCGCAATGACGAGGCAGGTCACGGCATAGCGCCACCACGCGCGTCGGGCGCCCCAAGCGTACAGGACGTATCCCGGCAGGATGGCGAAGGCGACCTGCAGCGGGAGCAGGTTGTACGTCCGCTTGTGGGACGGCGAGCCATAGCCCTTGTTGGTCAGAGACATTAGGAAGGCGTCCGAAAGGTACAGCCCAAGCAACACCGGAGCGATATCCGGCACGCGCAACCGCCGGCGCAGGGGAGGCAATAGAGCCAGGGCGGCCAGGCCTATCCCCACAAAGTGCAGCGATCCCAACGGCCAGCGGAGGAAGGCCCCCTGGACGCCCAACCGGTCAATGCCGGACTCGTAGGGAGAGAGCAGGATCGCGCGCAAGATGCGCACCACGTAGTCCCACTGAGGCAGCGGACCAGCCTGGCTGGCCGTCATCCGCAGCAGCCACGGCAGCTCGAACAAGATCGGTGCGGCGACCAGCGCCACCGAGCCGCACAGAGTAATGGCAGCGCTGAACCGGTTGGTCGCGAGAGCGTACACGCCGAGTAACGCGCCTACGAGCGCCAAGGTCGACCAGGCCGTAGGCGTGAAGAATAGTGACAGCCCAATGGTCAGGCCGCACAGTAGCCAGCGGCCCACCGGCCGCGGGTCGCGCCAGATGAGCACCGCCCACAGGAGGGTCAGGTAGGTAAAGACGAAGCTGTCCGTCTTCATGTAGCTGATGTACGAAATCCAGATGAACAGGTAGTTCAGCGCCATCGCGGCAGCGATGGCTGCGCCCCATGCGCGCCCGAGGGTAGCGGTGAAGAAGGCGTAGATCGACAGCAGCGCCAGGCTGCTCATGACGAAGAGCCCGAAGCGGTGCCCCAGCATATTCGGACCGAATACGAACACCCAGACGTTGTACGCGACCTCCCACAAGATGGTGAAGCTGTTGTCGATTCCGTGGACGCTGAGCAGATCCTC
>JAKLJW010000010.1:32500-117704 GCA_023150935.1 Candidatus Binatia bacterium
GTGCAAGGATGGTCTCAGCCTTCACTTCCTCGTGGTGCGCTGCGATGGCATTTACGATCTTGGCGGATTCGCCGTACTTACGCGCGAAATCCGCGCCGATTATCGCGTGCGAGCCCTCGACTTCGTGAGTCAACGCCTTGCCGATGTCGTGCAACAACGCAGCCCGGCGCGCCTGCTTCTCGTTCAGTCCCAATTCCGCGGCCATCATTCCGCAGATGAAAGCCGCCTCAACGGAATGCGCCAGGACGTTCTGGGCGTAGCTATACCGGTACTTCAACATACCGAGCAACTTGACGATCTCGGGATGCACCCCATGGATGCCAACCTCGAACACCGCCCGCTGGCCGGCCTCGCGAACGCTCTCCTCCACTTCCTGCTCAGCCTTGCGGACGACCTCTTCGATCCGGCCCGGATGAATCCGCCCGTCACTCAACAAACGCTCCAACGCAAGCCGCGCAATCTCCCGCCGAATCGGGTTGTGACAGGACACGATGACCGCCTCGGGCGTGTCGTCGATAATCAGGTCTACCCCTGTTGCCGCCTCAATCGCCCGGATGTTTCGCCCCTCTCTACCAATAATCCGCCCCTTCATGTCGTCGCTGGGCAAATGCACCACCGACACGGTCCGCTCGGCCACGAATTCCCCTGCTAGGCGTTCGATCGCCACGGTCACGATCTTTTTCGCCCGGCGGTCGGCCTCCGATCGCGCCTCCTCCTCCACCAAACGGATTCGCTTCGCCGCCTCATGCCGCGACTCATCGACCATCTGCTCCACAAGCGCCCGCTTCGCCTCCTCCCTGGTCAGCCCTGCGACCCGCTCCAGTTGTTTGCGCGTTTCCTCCAGCAGCCTGCCAGCCTCGTCCCGCTGCTGCGCCAACGCCTGCTCCTGATCGCGCAGGGTCTGCTCACGCCTCCCGCTGTCGGCCTCCCTTTTCTCAACCTGCTCACCTCGCTTCTCGAGGCTCTCCTCACGTTGCACCAGACGGCGCTCCATCTGGCTCAGTTCCCGCCGCCGCTCGCGCGACTCCTTCTCTGCGTCGGCACGGGCCTGGACCAGCATCTCCTTCGCCTTTATCTCCGCCTCGCGCCGAATGCTCTCCGCCTCGGTCCTTGACTCCGCAACCGTCCGCTGAGCGGTCTCCACGGCACCCGCCGTACGGTGACGGACCTGCTGACGGCGAAACATCTCGAACAGCAGCGCCAGCCCTGAGGCAAGGACCAGAACCGCCAATACGGTGAACATCATCTCACCCATGTCGGGATAACCCTCCTTTCTGTATCCGGCCCGTCGAACGAGTGACCCTTGTCGTGGCACACGTCACGACACGACGTTCCGTGATCACGTAGTGGACAGGAACATCCCACGGATCACACGGGATTCTGCGGTACTCCTGGAACTCATACCCTATCCCTACAACGGCAACGTCCTGGTGCAGCCCCGCCAATACCCTATCGTAGAAACCACCGCCGCGCCCCAGACGGCAACCCGTGCTATCCCAGGCTACAAGCGGAACCAGAACTATTGCCGGTGGCGACGGCACCGTGGCGCGGCTGGCGCTCGGCTCCAAAATCCCACCGTGCCCCGCAAACAAGGGCTCCCCTTGCTCCCACCTAACGAACCCCGAGCACCCCTGGTGAGGAAGCAAGATCATCCGCCCGGAGGCCGCCACGTCGGCGACAACACGGTCGACCGGGATTTCGCCATCCGTTGCGACGTAGGCAGCCACCGCCCGCGCCTCCCTGTAAGCGCCAAATGCCAGCACGCGGCTGGCAACTGCGAGCGCGGCACCCCCGATCTGATCCTCGGACAAGCGGGCACGTTGCGCCCGAAGGACCCGTCGGATCGCTGCCTTCTTGTCACTCATGTCCGGTCAAAGCGACCGGGCGAAGCTACTCCGGAGGGGATCTGAGGAGACGGGGCATTTAACCGCTACCCACGCCGTTCGCTAGGTACGGATTTCATCCTAAGAGGCTCGCGGCCTCCTTCGTACCGACCACGCGCACACTGGACGGCCGATCGTGCCAACCACATCTATCCCCGCGCATCTCCTCTTTCGACTGGTAACGCACCTAATGTCGATGACCGAAACCTAGTCCAACGCCCGCATCCCACCCTCACATCCGCTCTTGTGGGTCACGGCCGACTTGCGGCTTCCTGACACGTCCAACGCCCCTATTTGGCCGCACTCCGCATCCGCGGAAACGCCGTCATTCCGGACCGCACCTCGATGGCTTCGCCAAGTCGCGATGCTCTCTCCTTTCCATACCGGCAGTCTCAACCGCCGAGTTGGTCGACGATGCGCCGAGACAGCCGGTCTAAGGCCCGAGAAACTTCCTCTTGTTCCTCCCTTAGTTTCCAATATTCGCTGGCTATATTCAACGCCGCGAGGATTGCCGTGCCAGTACCGGAACCACCACTCCCTCCCGCCGTCAACTCCCGCATGCGATCGTTCAGGTAATCGACGACCCGCCGGAGGTGCACCTCGCCGTCGTCGCTCGTGACGCTGAGGCGCTGCCCCATTATCTCGACGTCGATAGCGGTCTTCATTGGTTAGGCCAAATCTAAACCATCCAGTCGACTCAGAATTCTTTCGAGACGCGCCTTGATCTCTGCCCGCTCCAGTTCGTATCGCTTCAATTGCGCCGCTACCTCCGCGAGTTGGCGCTCCTGCTCGCGGACACGCTCGGCAAGGGCGGCCTGTTCGTCCTTCGCGCGCCGATGTTGGTCGACAAACTGGCCGATCCTAGCCTCAAGGACCTTCAAACTATCCAGCGACATAGGCGTAGATGCCTAGGAATTGCGAGACGTTACGTGCGATCACCCGGGGTGTCAAGCAGAATTCGCAACAGCAGAGTTCGCCCCGGTGGGCGGCGCCGGGGCCAGCATGGCCTCGACGAATTCGACCGCGTCAAACGGCGCCAGATCGTCAAGCTTCTCCCCGAGGCCCACGAACCGAATCGGTATTCCCAGCTCGGATCGGATGGCCACGACCGACCCGCCTTTCGCCGTTCCGTCCAACTTCGTCAGCACTATGCCCGTCACCTGCAATGCTTCCTCGAAGACCCGAGCTTGCGCGATCGCGTTCTGACCGGTTGTGGCATCCAACACGAGAAGCACCTCGTGCGGTGCGCCATCTATCTGCCTGCCGATAACCCGAACAATTTTCTTGAGCTCTTCGATCAACTGCTTCTTCACGTGTAGTCGTCCGGCGGTATCGACGATGACCACGTCGGCACTCCGCGCTAGAGCCGCCGACAGCCCATCGTGTACCACCGCCGCCGGATCCGACCCGGCCTGATGGCGAACACAGTCGGCGCCCACCCTTTCAGCCCAGTGCGCCAACTGCTCCGCCGCAGCCGCACGAAACGTGTCGGCCGCCACCAACAACACCTTCTTACCGTGCCGCCGGTAACGATGCGCCAGCTTCGCTATCGTCGTCGTCTTGCCGACACCGTTGACCCCCGCCACCAGGATCACCTGCGGGCTCCTCTCCTCGCCCCCGGTCGCCTTGGCCTCCGCAAGTATACCCGTCAACTCGGCGCGCAGCGCCGCGCGCAATGCCTCGGGATCGCCGAGGTCACGGGCGTGCGGCCTCAGCCTGGCCAGCAACTCGGCAGTTGCCCTCGCCCCAACGTCCGCACCGAGAAGGATCTCCTCAACGTCCGAAAAGCGCTGCTCGATGTCTTTGGCGCTCCCCCAGGCAGCGCGCAGTCGCCCCGCCAGCCCCGCGGCACCAAGGCCTTCACGGACTCGACTCCACACGGCGGGAGCGGCCGTGTGCGCAACGCCGGACGCCGCCGCCGTCTTCGTCTCAGCCGGGCGAGCACGCAGGTACCACCACACCCCCACCGCCGTCAGACAGATCCCGACGGCAACCGCCGCCCCGATAAGCGCGAGAACCTCGGGGCTGTACACCCGCTCCATATTCTGCCAGCCAATCGCGCGCTACCGCTGGTCCGCACTCCACATCCGCCCCCCCCCGCGGTGGCGGGACCTCAACCGCACTTACCGCATCGACACCGAAATGATCTTCGACAGACCCGGCTCCTCCATTGTAACCCCGTACAGAACGCCGGCAGCCTGCATCGTCCGCTTGTTGTGCGTGATCACGATAAACTGGGAATGCTGGCTCACCTCCTCGACGAGTTCGGTGAAGCGGCCGATGTTGGCGTCGTCCAAAGGCGCGTCCACCTCGTCGAGAAAGCAGAACGGTGTCGGGTTGATCAGAAACAGCGAGAAGATCAAGCCGACCGCCACCAGCGCCTTCTCGCCGCCCGACAACGACGCGATCGACTCCACCCGCTTGCCCGGCGGACGCACGACGATATCGACCCCAGAAGCAAGAATATCGCGATCGTCCGTCAGCACCAACCGCGCCTCACCGCCGCGGAACAGGCGCGGCACAAGCGCCTGGAAGCGTTCGTTAACGGCCGCAAACGTTTCGGCAAACCTCGCCTTGGAAGCCCGGTTGAGACGCTGAATGGTGCGATCGAGGTCGCCCAGAGACCGTTCGAGATCATCCTTCTGCGTGCGCAGAAAGCGGGCGCGCTCTTCCAGATCCTGCACCTCGGCAATCGCCGCGACATTGACTTCACCGAAGCGCCCAAGCTTTTCCCGCAACCCATCAAGCCGTGCCTGGGCTTCGTCCTCGGCGACGTCGAGCTCCACCGCAGGCTCGTCCGCCAACACGACCGCGTATCGCTCCTCGATCGTACGGCTGAGATGTTCGGCGCGCAACCGATCCTCCGCTGCGGCGATCTCGAGCTGCCCAGCCCGCGCCCGAAACGATCCGATCTCATCTCGCAGTGCGCGCGCACGCTGTTCCTGCGCCGCCAGTGCACCGGCTGCGGCCTCGACCGCCGCGCGCGCCGCGTTCACCTCCGCCTCGATCGCCGCCCGCTCTTCCGCCAACCTCAACGCGCCGGCCGCGGCCTCGGCAGCGGCAGCGTCCAGAGTGGCGCGCTCCTGATCGGTCCTTTCGATCTCACGCCCCAGCGTCGCCTCGCGGTCCCGGAGCTCCCCAATCCGCGTCCCCAACGCGTCGATCGCAGCGCGGGCCGACTCGATGCGCTCACGACCTTGCGCCACCCCTACCCGCAAGGCCAACACCTCCCGATTCAGCGCATCCACCCGCGCCGCGCCTTCTGACGTCCGCCCCTGGCACTCCCTCAGGCGCCCCTCGACTTCGGCACGCTCGGTCGCCAAGGCTTCGGCCTGTCGGCAGGCCTCGGTCAGCAATAACGCGCTATCCGCCGCTTCCGACGCCGCCGCGGCCGCCTCGAACCGCGCAACCTCGAGGCGGTCGATCCAGCGCGGGCGTTCGGCCTCGAGTCGTTCGAGAGCCTTCTCCCCTGCCACCAGCTCGACCGTCAGGGCGTGGGCATCCGCGCTGAGAACCTTGAGCGCCGCTTCCTCCCGGCTGATTTCCGCGTCGAGGCACCGCATCTCTCGCTCAGCCTCGGCCAACTCCGCCTCGGCGGCCGCCGCTTCGGCTTCGAGCTCGGCGAGCACGCGGCGACGCGCCAGAATCGCTTCCTCCAACGGCCTTTCGCTACCTCCGGTAATCACTCCCGTGGCATCGATGACCTCGCCGGACGGTGTGACCATGGTGACGTGAATGCCGTTTTGCCGCCACAACGACAGGCCGGCATCGAGGTCTGGCACCAGCACCACGTCGCCGAGCAGCGTCTCGGCGACCAGCCGATAGGGTTCTTCGACGTCGACAAGGTCGAGCAACGGTCGCGTGGTGCCATTCATACGTGCCGCACCGTTGCCATTGACCGGCACCCGTCTCGGGGTCAGCGGAATGAAACTACCCCGCCCCGAGTCCTGCGAACGCAGGCGCGACACGGCACCCAGCCCTACATCTGCCTGCTCGACGATAACGTACTGCAGTCGGTCGCCGAGCGCGGCCGCCAAAGCCCGCTCGTGCTCCGCGGCCACGCCGATGACTTCGCCGACGACGCCCAGCACGCCCTCGGCGCGCTGCTCGTCGAGCAACACCGACCGGACGCCACGCTGGTACCCCTCGTAATTGCTTTGCAGGTCCCGCAGCGACTGCCACCGCGAACGCGCCTGCACCAGCACGTCGCGGGACGCCTGGGCCTTTCGGGCCCAGTCGCGACCTTCGCCAGCCAGCGTACGAACCCGCTCGGCCCGCTGCTCGCGCTCGCCTTCCGCACGATGGAGTCGATCCCGCAGGTCCGCCACCACGGCACGCTGACGCGCATCCTCCGCGTCTAACGCGGCGAGGCGGCCGCTCGACTCCTCCTGCTCGCTGCGCGCCCTTTCGGCCCGGCGATCCGCCTCCTCGCGTCGCCGCGTCTGCGTGGCAACGACGTTGCGTCCTTCCGCTTCGCGCGCCGCAAGTCCGACCAGCGAAGCCTTGAGATCCTCGACTTCCGCGCTCGCGAGCGCCAGCCGGAACCGCCCCTCTTCCAGCTCCGCCTCACGGGCAGCCAGTCGCTGTTCGTCGGCCGCCAAAGCCGCCGCACTCGCCGCCTGTGCCTGCTCCTGGTCTTCGTACGAGTGCTCGGCGCGTGAACGTTGCTCGACCGCCAGACCTCGCTCCGCATCGAGGGCCGTGCGCCTCCGCTCCCGCTCCTCGCACTCCTTGCGCAAGAGCACATTGCGTTCGCCCAAAGCCTGTCGTTCGGCATCGACCACCGCTGCGGCTTCCCGCCGCGCCGCCAGACCATGCTCGGCCGTGGTATACGCAAGCGCCTCCGCCTCCCTCTGCGTCTCGCATGCCACCAGCCGCTCCTGCGCACCGTGTTCGGCATCGCGGCTCTCCCGGAGCTCGGCCTCGACCGCCGCGATCGCCGCCATCAATCGGCGCCACCTGACACTGCCGAGCTGCAACTCCAGGTGCCGCAGCTCTTCCTGGAGCGAGCGGTACTGCTCAGCACGGCGCGCCATGCGGTTGAGGTACTGGATTTGCCGGTCGACCTCACGCAAGACGTCGCTTACCCGAAGAAGGTTCTCGCGGGTGCGCTCCATCTTACGCTCCGCGGCCAGCTTACGGCTCCGGTAGAGGGTGGTGCCGGCGGCTTCCTCTATGAACAACCGGCGGTCCTCCGGCTTGGCGTTGACGAGTTGTTCGACCCGGCCCTGTTCGATTATCGAGTACGCCTTGGTACCGACCCCGGTCCCGAGAAACAACTCCGTGATGTCCTTCAGCCGACACGGTGTCTTGTTGATGAAATACTCCGATTCGCCGGAGCGCAGGTAGCGCCGTGAGATCGTGATCTCCGGGAGGTCGCGGAGGTGCGCCGGAACCGTCGACACGCCCAGACCCTCCGGATCACTCACCCGCGGCGGTCCCTCGTTCAGGAACGTGAGGGACACGTGGGCCATCCCCAGCGGCGCAACACGGTCGTTTCCCTTGAAGATGACGTCTTCCATCGAATCGCCCCGCAGGTGCTTCGGGCTCTGCTCGCCCAAGACCCACCGAATGGCGTCTACGATGTTCGACTTGCCGCAACCGTTCGGCCCCACCACCGCCGCGATTCCGGCGGGGAAGTCGAGTACCGTTCGATGTGCGAATGACTTGAAACCGCCGAGCTCTAATTGCTTGAGCCGCATAACCCCACCACCACCCCTCTTCGTCGCCGCTATTTCACACCCGCCGCCTCGTTGGGTCAAGGAGAGTCGTCTCCTCGTAAGGTGGCCGCAGATCCCTTATGGCTCCAGCTCCACGTTCCAGTACGAAACGTCCACCGCGGAAAGAAACGGCGCCCACTCCCGATACCGCCGCAGACTGAAGGTCTGGAGCATGAACGGGGTCCAGTCCGGCCGTGCCGCTTCCCGCAACAACCGCATGCCCGCCTGCTCCGGCGTCCGCCCACCCTTGCGCCGGTTGCATTCGTGACAAGAACAAACCACGTTCTCCCAAAGCGACAGACCCCCTTGCGAGCGCGGCAGGACGTGATCCAGATTCAGTTCCGTCCGAGCGAACTTGCGGCCGCAATATTGGCAGGTGTTGCGGTCACGCAAATAGATATTGAAGCGACTGAAGCGCACCTGACGGCGCGGCACCCGGTCGAATGCCAGCAGCAAGATGACTCGCGGGACCCGGATCACCCGATTCACCAGACCGATGGTATCGTCATGCACCGACGCAGAGACATCCGCCCAGCTTTCGAAATCGAAAGTCCGGTACTCCTCATTAACCGCACGCGCAATTCCCTGATACAAAAGAGAAAACGCACGGCGAACAGAGGTGATTTGAATGGGCAGGAACGCCCGATTCAACACCAGAACCTTCGTATTGAGAACGGTAACGCCGGCAGACATTTTGGAACGACGTCAAACCAGATAAAACTTGCAAGCTGGTACTGCTTCCCGCATGGGAAGTCAAGCACCTCGAGGTACAGCCCAAGGCTCGAAGCCTGAAATCCGTCGCGGTTCCTTGCCCTGCCACCATCACCGCCCTATGATTCGCCAGATTTGTCCGCTGAAAGATAACTGTCATGCGCGCCGCGTACGAAGCGATACTTGCCCGTGTGGAGCGTCCCGGCCGCTACCTGGGCAACGAACGCGGCATGATCCGTAAGGACACCGCCTCAGTTACCGTCCGCTTCGGCCTCGCCTTCCCCGACGTCTACGAGATCGCCCAATCCCATCCGGGTCTGCAGATTCTTTACGACTTGTTGAACCGGCGACCCGACACCTACGCCGAACGGGTCTACGCGCCATGGTTCGACCTGGAAGCCGAGCTGCGAGCCGCGAAGCTTCCTTTGGTCACATTGGAGACCGCAACGCCGTTGCGCGATCTTGACGTGCTCGGCTTCACACTCCAGTACGAGCTCACCTACACCAACGTGCTCGCCATGCTCGATCTGGGCGGCATCCCGCTGCACAGCGCCGACAGGGGCCCCGAGGACCCCTTGGTGATCGCCGGTGGCCCCTGCGCCTTCAACCCCGAACCGCTCGCCGACTTTCTGGACGCAGTGGTCCTCGGGGACGGCGAGGAAGTCATTCACGATATCTGCGATCGGGTGGCAGCCTGGGACGGCGCCAACCGCCCCGATCTGCTCGCTGAACTGGCCCGCGTGCGCGGCGTCTACATCCCGGCCTTCTTCTCACCGCGCTACGGCAGCAAGGGACAACTGGTATCCATCGAGCCGCTTCGCCCCGGCTACGACCGGGTGGAAAAGCGCGTCGTCGCCGATCTCAATACCATCCCGCTCCAGCAGAGCTTCATCGTCCCGACGGTACCGATTGTCCACGACCGACCGAGTCTCGAAGTCATGCGCGGTTGCGTCAAGGGATGTCGCTTCTGCCAGGCTGGATACATCTACCGACCGTTGCGCGAACGTGACCCGCGACGTGTACTGACGCAGGCCGAGAGTGCCGTCCGTCAGACCGGGCAGGATGAGGTGTCGCTGCTGAGCCTGAGCACCGGAGATTACAGTTGTGTCAATCCGCTGTTGACCGAACTTATGAACCGGCTGGCAGCGCAGCGCATAGCCGTCTCCCTACCCTCGACGCGCGTCGATGCCCTGGCGCCTCCGCTGCTCGAGCAGATCAAGCGGGTTCGCAAGACGGGTTTCACGCTCGCCCCGGAAGTCGGCACCCAGCGCCTGCGCGACGTGATCCAGAAGGCATACGACGAGGCCGAGTTGATCGAGGCCTCCGCGCAGATCTCCGCTCTCGGTTGGCGCGCCCTGAAGTTATATTTCATGCTGGGCCTGCCGAGCGAGACCGAAGACGATCTCCTCGGCATCGTGGAGTTGACGCACAAGGTGGCTTCGGCTGGCAACTTCCGCACCGAGGTAACTGCCAGCGTTTCCAACTTCGTCCCCAAGGCCCACACGCCGTTTCAGTGGGCACCCCAGATCTCGGTTCGCGAAATCGAGGCCCGCCAGGAATTGCTGCGCCGGGAACTACGCAAGCGCAATCTGCGCTTCCGTTGGCACGATGCGCGTCTGTCGTGGATCGAGGGGATCTTCTCGCGCGGAGATCGCCGCACCGGCAACATCCTGCTCGCGGCTTATCGGCAAGGTTGTCGCTTCGACGGGTGGTCGGACCACAGCCGCGCGGACCTGTGGGAGGCCGCACTCCGAGACACCGGCACCGAACCGAGCGCTCACCTGAGACGCCGCTTGTTGGACGAAGTGCTCCCGTGGGATCATCTGAGCTGCGGCGTAACGAAGGACTTCCTCCAACGCGAATTGGCTGGCGCGTTCGAACGTACACTTACGCCGGATTGCAGCGTGTCCCGTTGCACATACTGCGGGGCTTGCGACTTCACGACCGTTCGTAACATCGATTACCACCTCACCGGCGCTAAGGCCGCAGAGCACCGCGGCCAAGCCATAGCGCACTGGGCCGGCGACGTGGTGGGAACCACCGACGAGGGGGGGTGGGAACCGCGCAGGTGGCAGAAGCTTCACACCAAAGAGCCGGCCGCGCTCGCCACCAGCCTGTCGGAGCGTCACATAGCCGCACACGCGGATGCCCCGTCGTCCCGGCGGCAATCAGCCCCCGGCCCAACCCGTGGCCTGGGCACCGCCGAGGCATGGCTGTCCGCCGATGGTGAATCGATACGGCCGCCCGTCCGGGGCGGCACCGCGCCGGCGATCGCCCGCATCAGGCTCCAGTACGCCAAGCTACGCAGCGCCCGCTATATCGGCGCTCTGGAGCTGACGAATCTCTTCTACCGTGCCGCCCGACGTGCGCGCGTTCCAGTCGCCTTCTCCCAGGGATTCCACCCGCTGCCGCGCTTCGCGTTCGGGCCGGCTCTCCCGCTCGGCGTAGAGAGCGCCTGCGAACTGATCGACATCGATCTAACCGACAACCTACCGGCGAACGACGTCGCGAACGCTCTCGGCAACGAGATGCCCGACGGGATCGAGATCCGCGGCGCCACATCCATCCCCCTGTCCACCCCGAGCGTGACCTCGCAGATCGTCGCCTTTCAGTACTCGGTCGATGTCCGCTTCGGGGCGATGAGCGAT
Organism: Candidatus Binatia bacterium; assembly: GCA_023150935.1. Classification (NCBI taxonomy): domain Bacteria; phylum Candidatus Binatota; class Binatia (SeqCode); species Binatia bacterium. The sequence goes on from JAKLJW010000010.1 coordinate 43,463, forward strand.
GCCCGCGCGCGGGTGCAAGCGCGGGTCGCCGCTTTTTGGGCACAGGACGCCTTCCCGATCGAAAAGCACGGCCGCAACGGTCCGCGACGCGTCGATGCACGCAAGTTCGTGTCGCACCTGGCTCTGACCGACCGAGCGCTCGACATGACCGTCGCCTTCGGGGCCGACGGCACCCTCAAGCCGAGCGACTTGCTTGCGGCTGTGCTGGGCATCGACAGCACCACAGCCCGCGCGCTGCCGGTGCGGAAAATCGCTACCGTATTCCACGACCGCGTGGAGTCCGCCCCGGTATCCGCCAGCGGAGGCTGATCCAGATGGCGCGCGAGATCGTCATCAACGCAGCACCCTTCGAAACCAGGGTGGCCCTGCTCGAAAAGCAGCGCCTCGTGGAGATCTTCATTGAACGCTCCCACGACCGTGGCATCGCTGGCAACATCTACAAGGGCATCGTCACGCGCGTGCTACCGGGCATGCAGGCCGCCTTCGTCGACATCGGCCTCGAGAAGGCTGCCTTCCTGCACGGCTCTGACCTGTTAATCGACATCGGGGACGAGTTCATCGCCGACGATGGCGGCACTCCAATCGACGTCCTGACCGATGAGAATGCGCACGATACGCGCACTGCGCAGCGCCGTGTGCCGATCGAAGACCGCCTCAGGAAAGGGCAGGAAATACTCGTTCAGGTCGCCAAGCCGCCACTCGGAACCAAGGGCGCCCGCGTCACGTCGCTGATCTCCCTCCCGGGGCGCTACCTCGTCTATACCCCGTCGTCGGCGCACATCGGGGTTTCCCGTCGCATCGAAGACGAAACCGAACGGGCGCGGCTCAAGGATCTGGTGCTCGGCGAACGGCCGCCAGAGGGCGGATTCATCATCCGCACCGCCTGCGAAGGCTTATCGCGACGCGAGATTCAGGGGGATATAAAGTTCCTGCAAAAGCTGTGGAACCGCATCTCATCCCGTAGCGAACGTGCCGGCGCCCCGACCGTCCTGCACGCGGACATGGACCTCGTCTTGCGCACCGTTCGCGATCTCTTCACGACGGACACCCAGCGACTGGTCGTCGACAGCGAGCACGAGCACCAACGCATCCTGGAGTTCGTGGACACCGTCATGCCTCGCCTGAAGAACCGGATCGAATACGACGATGTCGCCGAACCTATTTTCGACCGTTACGGCATCGAGACCCAGATCAACCGCGCCCTCGAACGCAAGGTTTGGCTCAAGTCCGGGGGCTATATCGTCATCGACCACACCGAAGCGTTGACGGTCGTCGACGTGAATACCGGCAGGTACGTCGGCAAACAAAACCAGGAAGAGACGATCCTAAAGACGAATCTCGAAGCGGTCCGTGTCATCGTCGAACAGGTTCGGCTGCGGAACATCGGCGGCCTCATCGTCATCGACTTCATCGACATGGAGGAGGCCGCAAGTCAGAACCTCGTTGTCGAGGCTTTGCAGGAAGCACTGAAACGCGACAAGGCGCGATCGAAGCTCTTGCCCCTATCCGAGTTGGGGCTGATCGAGATGACCCGCAAGCGAGCTCGGGAAAGCCTGGTGCAGGTCTTGTGCGCCCCGTGTGCGACCTGCGAGGGGCGCGGTCACGTGAAGGCCACGGCGACGATCGCCTACGAGGTATTGCGCAGAATTCAGCGCGAAGGCGCCCTCAACGCATCCGTTGCCCAGATTACGGTTCACGTGCACCCCGCGGTCGCAGACTTCCTCCGGCGCAACGAGGAGCAGTCCCTCCAGATGCTGGAAACCAGGCTCGACAAAAAGATAGCCGTCAAAGTCAGCCCCGACATGAGCGAAGACCGCTACGAGGTCACCGCCGTCGAGGCCGCCGCCTGAGCGCCCGCGTACCCGTTTGAAATGGCTGTCGCGCGCCGTTATAGGCACTTGTTACCGGGCCAAGCGGCCGTGACCGAGGTACGGCGACCTACCGCCCCGTACCGAAGCATCCGTCAAGGGCCAGTTCGGAGGAGGGGTTCTGCCAATGGGCGCACCACAGAGCACCGCAAAGGCTGCTCAAGCATCGAAGATCATTGAAGAACGCGAGTCCGTGGTAATCCGCTTTGCGGGCGATTCCGGCGACGGCATGCAGGTCGCCGGCATGCAGTTCACCACCGAATCCGCCGTCGCGGGCAACGACCTCAGCACGTTGCCGGATTTCCCCGCAGAGATTCGCGCTCCGGCGGGCACCTTGGGTGGAGTCTCCGGATTCCAGGTCCATATCTCGAGCCAGGAGGTCTTCACGCCCGGCGACGAACTCGACGTGCTGGTGGCGATGAATCCCGCGGCCCTCAAGGTCAATATTGCGGACCTGCGTCCTAACGGCATCCTGATCGTCGACACGGAGGCGTTTAGCGAACAGAACCTCAAGAAGGCCGAGTACACTGGCAACCCCCTCACCGATGGCTCTCTCGACCGCTTTCGAGTGTTCCAGGTCGATATCGCCAGGCTCACCCAGGCAACCTTAAAGGATGCCCTCCTGCCTGCCAGAACCGTGAGTCGTTGTAAGAACTTCTTCGCCCTCGGCCTCGTGTCTTGGCTCTTTCACCGTCCCCTCGAACCCACCGAAAAGTGGATCGAACAGCGCTTTGCCAAGAGCGCCGATCTCGCCAACGCCAACCTCAAAGTACTGCGCTCGGGTTACAACTTCGGCGAAACGACCGAGATGTTCACGAGCTCTTACGAGGTGCGGCCGGCGCGAATCGCCCCGGGCACGTACCGCAACATCACCGGCAACACCGCCTCGGCGCTGGGTTTCGTGCTGGCGGCACATCGCGCCGGTCTGCCGCTGTTCCTCGGCAGCTACCCGATCACGCCGGCGAGCGAGATCCTGCACGAACTGGCCGCCTTCAAGAACTTCCGCGTGTACACGTTCCAGGCCGAGGACGAGATCGCCGGCGTCGGCAGCGCCCTCGGCGCGGCCTTCGGGGGCGCCGTGGCGGTTACGACGACCAGCGGTCCCGGCATGTGCCTGAAGGCGGAGACCATCAACCTGGCAGTCAGCGTCGAATTGCCGCTGGTTATCGCCAACGTGCAGCGTGGCGGGCCCAGCACCGGCTTGCCAACCAAGACCGAACAAGCCGACCTCCTGATGGCCATATACGGACGGAACAGCGACTCACCCGTGCCGGTGCTAGCGGCAGCGACGCCTGCCGACTGCTTCGCCACCGCGTTCGAGGCCGTTCGTATCGCCGTGAAGTACATGACACCGGTGATCCTGCTTACCGACGGCTACCTGGCTAACGGCGCCGAGCCCTGGCTGCTGCCGGAGATCGATGATCTACCAGCGATACCGGCACGATTCCGCACCGATCCCGAAGGCTTCTTCCCCTATCTCCGCGACCCGGAAACCTTGTCGCGCCCCTGGGTCGTACCCGGAACCCCCGGTCTCGAACACCGCATCGGTGGAATCGAGAAGGAGTACCTGACCGGTAACGTCAGCTACGCGCCCGTTAACCACGAGCAGATGGTTCGTGTGCGGGCTCGCAAGGTCGCCGGCATTGCCGCCGAGATCCCACCCACGCAAGTCCATGGCCCAGACCACGGCGATCTCCTGATCGTCGGCTGGGGCAGCACCTACGGGTCGATCGCCGCCGCAGTCAGGCAGGCCCACAGCGAAGGCCGCAAGGTCGCCCACGTCCATCTGCGATACGTCAATCCGCTTCCGCCGGACCTCGGCGACATCATCCGCCGCTTCAAGAAAATCCTGGTTCCGGAAATGAACCTCGGCCAGCTCGTCAAGCTCCTGCGGGCCGAGTATCTCGTCGACGCCGTTGGCCTCAACAAGATTCAGGGCCTCCCCCTCAAGGTATCCGAAATCAGCGCGCGCATCGCGCGCATGCTCGAGGACTGACACCCATGTCATCTGCCACAAACCCGAAACTATCCCGCAAGGATTTCATCTCCGACCAGAACGTGCGCTGGTGCCCGGGATGCGGCGACTACGCTATCCTCGCCCAAGTACAGAAGGTGATGCCGGAACTGGGTGTCCCGCGCGAGAACGTGGTGTTCATCTCCGGCATCGGCTGCTCGAGCCGCTTCCCGTACTACATGAACACCTACGGGTTCCACAGCATCCACGGACGCGCTCCCGCCCTCGCCAGCGGACTCAAGATCACCCGGCCCGAGCTCTCCGTCTGGATAGTCACCGGGGACGGCGATGGTCTGTCCATCGGCGGCAACCACTTGATCCACATCCTGCGCCGCAACCTGGACGTCAACATCCTATTGTTCAACAACCGCATCTACGGACTGACCAAAGGACAGTACTCGCCCACCTCCGAGCAGGGCAAGGTGACGAAGTCCACACCCGTCGGCTCGGTAGACAACCCGTTCAACCCGATGACCGTCGCGCTCGGGTCCGACGGAACTTTCGTCGCGCGAACGATCGACGTGGAAGCCAGGCACTTGCAAGACGTGCTCCGCCGGGCACACGAACATCGCGGCACAGCCTTCGTGGAAATCCTGCAGAACTGCAACATCTTCAACGACGGGGCGTGGGCCGATCTGACGGAGAAAGATCGCAAGGCGGACCACCAGCTCGTCCTCGAACACGGCAAGCCGCTGGTGTTCGGCAAGGAAGGCAATCGCGGCATCCGCTTACGCGGGCACAACCTGGAAGTTGTCACGCTCGGTAACGGGGTCGACGAAGCCGACCTGATCGTTCACGACGAGAAAAATCGCGCGCTCGCCTTCATGCTGAGCACCCTGGCGCCCCCGGCGTTTCCGGTACCCATAGGGGTCTTTCGAGCCGCAGAGCGTCCCACGTACGAAGATGCCGTCACCGACCAGATGCTTGCCGCAACGCAACGACTCGGGCCCGGCGATCCGACGGAATTGCTGCACCGCGGAGAAACGTGGACGGTGTCGTGAGACGACAGGGCTGAATACGGCTAACGGGTGCGCACGACCAGCGCGGACTCGTGGCTGACATGCCCTGCCTCGTCACGTAAACGGGCCCTCACCAGCGTATCCCCCGAGGGGAACTCGAACGGACGGTCGATTAGGCTACAGAACTGCACCGTCGTGCCTTCTCCCCAGAACGCATCGATCCCGTTGCGCAGTCGCGTACAGGCGTCCGAAGCTCCCCGGCCACCGGGCTCTCCCTTGCCGTCCTTAAAGCGACATCCGAGGTCGTTGACCGCGTCCGCCATCGCCTGATCCAGCGTGAACTCGACGGTGGCCGGAACTCCGCCACGATTATCCGGCAAGTCGTCGCACACCGCCGCGCTTCCATTCCCAAGTGGTCGGGACACGATCACCTGCACGTCCGGAAGCTCACTCGGGTCATCCGGGTCCCATTCATACGCAGAAGTGCCCATGCGGGCGCCTGTGGCACCCGGCTGCCCTTCCACCACCAGAAAGAAGCCGAAGCGCGGCCGCTCGTAGATCGGCACACCGGGCCGCAACATCGCGGTCGGTGTCTCGACAACCGTTCCGTCCGCGCGCGCCACCCCGAAGAACGTAATGAACGGCTCTGGAGGAACCGTATGGGTCGGAGTGCCGGTCACCGTCGGCGTGGCAGTGATCGTGCGCGTCAGCGTTGACGTTGCCGTCCGGCTGGGCGTCGGTGTCGCGGTCGGCGTTCGCGTCGAGGACGGCGTCCGAGACGGCGTCACCGTCGGCGTTTCGGTGGCGGTGCGTGTCGCCGTCGGCGTACCGGACGGCAGCGGCGTCGCCGTCGCGGTCCGCGTCGACGAAGGCGTTCGAGTTGCCGTCGGGGTCGGACTTTCCGTGGCGGTCCGGCTCGGGACGCGGGTACGAGTCGGCGTCCGCGTGGGCGAGGCGGTCACGGAAAGGAACGGACGCGGAGTCGATGTTGCCGTGCGTGTGTACGTAACGGTTGCGGTCCGCGTCGCCGTACGCGAAGGGCTCAGGGTACGACTGGCAGTCGCGGATGGTAGACCCGTCTGTGTCGGAGCAACCGCAGTTACGCTCGGAGAAGGCGTACTCGTGGCAGCGGGCACGCGGGAGCTGCTCGGCGTCGGCGTGACCGATGGCGTCGCCACACCAGACTGCGTGGCGGTAGCGCGCGTCGTTGACGTCGGCGTCGTCCCCGCGGATGCAACTCGCGATGCCGTCGGGGACGCCGTCACAGTCAGGCTGGGCGTCGGGGATCCCGGCCCCACTGGGGTCCCGGTCCGCGTTGGCGTCGCTGCCGGCGCGCTCGCGCTAGGGCTCGCCGTAGCCACCGCCGGCACCGAGGCTGTAGCCGTTGGCGAACGACCCGGTTGTCCGGTTGCCGTGGGCGTCAAGAGACGGGAAGCCGTAGGGCTGGGCGTTGTCGTGGGTATTCTCGGTGGCGTCCACGTAGGGGACGGTGAAACGGTAGAAGTTGGGACTGTCTGCTTGCCCACGCGCAGCACCATAGCCCGCCGCGGCCCGATCTCTCCACCGGCATCGCGAACCTGAACAACGATTCGGGTATCGCCCGTCGCAAACTCGTTGTCGCCGTCGATGAGCAGGCAGAATTGCACCTCGGGTCGCGCGTCCGACATGAAAGCCGGCGAACCATGACGGTTGACGGTGCACGCCCTGACCGAGTTCGTGTTCACGGCAAACCCGCAACCGAGGTCGTTCAAGGCGTCGGTAACCTCCTTGCGCTCCGAAAAATCCTCGGGATCGAATCCCGGCACGCCACCACCAGCGCACACACGCCGATCTCCCGCCCCCAGAGGACGCGACACCTCCACCTGCAGGTCGGGACGGGCTCCGGTGTCTCCGGGGCGCGAGTCGAACACCTTCAGACCGACCGGTGACCCGGTGGCCCCACGGTCCGCTTCGACGACGACATAGAACCCGGCCCCAATGGATCGTTGATACACAGGGGTACCGTCTGCCCCGACCTGCACAGGATCGATCGGCGTTCCGTCCGCAGCCGCCATCCCCAAGAAGGTTACTATCGGACCCAACGCCGGTGTCACCGTCGGCGTCGGAGACGGCGTCGGTGCCGCCACGATCTGAGCCACGAGCGCCGCAAGGTCCGCCGCCGACACGCCGCCATCGGCGTTGACGTCGACACCCGCGCAGGTTGGTGAAGCCGGTGCGATGCCAAAGACGGCTCCAACCACGATCTCCGCATCGGTCAGACCAACCTCGCCGTCGCAGTCGAGATCGCCACGGGCTATCGCCACCAACCCGCCGGCGGCCCCTGAGCCCCACAGCATCAGGCCAATAAACCAGGCCCACACTCCCACTTTGCCCATTCGCCTCGCACGCAGTCCCGACGGTACGCCGTCTTATGCCGCCCGCAGATCGGACCCGTCAAGCCGCCGTCCTGGCGGCCGGACCCCCTTGCCAAGCGGCGGGACCCGGTAGTAGAAGTCCGCCACCTCAGGCAAGGGAGAGATGTCAATGGCTAAAAGTGCGCGATCGCGAAACGTCGAACCTGCCAACGAAGTCATCGGTCGACTGCAGCAGAGCATGAAGGACTTGCAGCGCGAGGCCCGCAGCCTGCTTGGCCGCACGCGCAAACAGGCAACCAGCCTGATCTCCAGGGATCAACGGCGCGCTCTCGATCGGCTCTTCTCCCAGGCCCAGAGGCTACGATCGGACCTCGAACGCCGCGCTCAACGCGCGTCCAAGGATGTCGAATCGCGCGCCGAGCGGTTCCTCTCGACCCTCGAGAAGGAAGCGGCAAAGCGCATATCCCCTTTACTCAAACGCCTGGACTTGCCCTCACGCCAGGAAATCCACAGCCTGTCCCGACGCATCGGCCAACTGGAACGGCGCGTTAGGACCGTAACCCGTGCGACCTCGACCCGAGTCCGGGACAAAGGCGAGAGAAGCGCGGAAAGTTGAACGGCCGAATTACGGCATAAGAAAGGGGCGCCACCCCCTTGCCGTCCCACCTCCATCCGACGCTATCCCGGGGCCCCGATAGCCCGGATCTCGGCAAGCGCCAAGTGAGGACCGGCCACCCCAAAAGCGACGATCGGATCAGCCCTCCGCCGCCGTCGGCGGGCGCCACTCGAGGCGGGGCGCGGCCAACCACGCTCCGCTGGACGAGACCGCATCCGTGCCGACCACTTTTCCATGGGCCGCCAACGCCTCGGCACGAGTAGCTCGCCCGTTCCGGCGTACCGCCGCATCCCGCTGCTGCGCCGGCGCTGACGCCAGCTCTATGAGCACGCGAGCAACCCCGCGGCTTACCATTCCCAAACGTCGCGCCGCCTCATACGACAGATCGATCCCGCGCCGATACTTGTATGGCCCACGGTCCGTGATCTGTACGACTACTGACCGCCCGCTCGACAAGTCGGTCACGCGCACCCAGGTACCGAGCTCGAGCGACCGATGCGCGGCCGTCAGCTCGTTCGGGTTGAAGCGTCGACCCATCGCCGTGCGCCGGCCGGCAAACTCTCGACCGTACCAAGACGCATGCGTTACCTGCTGCCACCCCCGCGCGACCGGCCAACTGCCAAAGTCCAGCGCATGCGAGGTCGCAACCGCCCCAACGGTCAGGCTGAGAATGAGCGTGAAAAAGGTGAGTAAACGAGTCGTCGTGGTAGTGGCCATAGACCCCTCCAATCGGTGTCATGCGACCCACAACTGGAGAGGTACTCCACACCACCACCGCTACCCACTGGCGTCCCACGGGCCCCACGCCGCTTCCGCGACGATCCGCTCGTGGCGACTCCTCTCCTTGAAAGCCTGCGAAGTTAGCTGACGGGTTAGAGCTCAAAGAGTTGCCCCTCCCGGGCTCAAGCCCGGGATTCACCCCAGTAACGTGGTTCCTCCGCTCCCCGATTTCTCCAGGGACTCGGCTCGGTCGCGTCTCTCTTCTGACAAACCGGGCTAACGATATCAACCCCCCCTCAGCCACATTTTCCCCCGAAGCGTCACTGTACTGACGCCGCCCGGTCCCGCACGGACCTCGACAGCACCATCGAGAAAACCGGTCATCGGCGTGGCACACCCCCTGCTTCAGTCTAAAGCAGGGCCTACGGCTCAGAAAGCCAGGGAACCACGGCTCGAATCGAGAGGTACAGGAGCTCAGAAACAGATGTCCAACGCAAAAGACGGATCGAACATCAGCCTCCTCCGGCACCAGCTCAATATGACGCAGGAGGAATTCGCTCACGCGCTCGGGGTCACCGTATCGACCGTTAACCGCTGGGAGAACGGCCACATCGAGCCCAGCCGCCTTGCCCGACGCGCCCTGCGCGAGCTCGAAGCCCAGGTTCACCCGGCATCCGCTGCGGCGGCAGACGCCGTAACTATCGCTCCCGAACCCCTGATGGCGCGCGCGAGTTGATGCCCCTCGTGTCAGTCGCCGCAACCGCAAGCCGCAGCGTCGTAACGGGGCGTGGCCGGACCGGAAACGGCTATTCCACGCCCCGCTCAAAAGATCAGAGCGGCGGCCCGCATGGGGGCCCCCCCGCGGTCGGCGATGGCAAGGGGAAACCCCACAAAGACCAGATTCTTTTCTCCCAGCAGGCTACCGAGATTTGTCAGGCCTTGGACCACGGGGATTCCGGCCTGCGCGAACGCCAGCCGCTCAGCCCATACCTCCTCGGGCGGCCGATCCTTATCCATCAGATCGGCGTATCGGCTGAAACTACCAATACTTGGCATATCGGTCGCCAGTGCCCGAATGCGCTTTTGAGCTAACCACTTGGCTGCCTGCAACGACAGCGGCGGGTACGCCGGCCACTCCTCGTCCTCAGGATGCGCATAGCCCACGAACAGCAACACGATTTCGTTGCTCTGGATGGTGTAGCTCTCCAGATCGGTGATCTGCAGCGGACTGTGACGATCCTTCCAACGTAGATCGACCAGCCGGGCCGGGCCGTACAGACGATCCAACGGGACCTGGTCGCTCCGCTCCCCACCCTTGACCAGCCGCCCGGACGGGTCCAGGTGCGCCCCGAGATTACTCACCAGCCGGAAGTAGGTCAGCCCGAAGGCATACTCCTCCTTCGATGGAGTCACAGGCTCGAAGGGAATACGCGGCGGCACGCCGAGGAAATCCGCAGCACGATACCCGATCTGTCGAACGATCAGATCCTCGGTGATCACCGGCGAAAGGTCGACGATCTTGCGCGGCATCGGAACCGATCTGATGCCGTCGGATCGACAACCCACCGCCCCTACCGCCACCGCGACGCACAACAGGCGGGGCCACCACCCACGCACACTCCTTCGTTTGGTCATACTGAACTCCTCACTTCCCGAGTTCGACTGAATCCTCACTGGCGGCGATGGCTGGGCCTCGGCCACCCCCAAAGACACGTGACCGGCCGTCCCCGGCATAGTCGACTGCCACCGGCTGTAGCAAACACGCCGGCCAGAGTCAGCAAGAAAACACCAAGTCGGCCACCGGATTTCTCCCGGCAAGGACTCGTCTGAATACCTCGGCCCCGAGTCGGACGCTGCGGGCTCCGTCGCTCGACAATGACTTGCCGCACCTCCCGGGACTCGAAACCGGAAACCGGTCGAGGGGTTCAACGTACCCCGATTGGCACCGGAAACCGCGCGCGGGGCCGGAACAACCTCTGGTGTACATCGCAACCACGATGCGCTATATGCTTTATCAAGTAACCTGCGCATTGGGTGCAGCGAGAACATCAGCACCGAGATTAGTCGTTTTACGGACGTGCAGCGATCGTCCGCAGGGGAGGAATACGATGAAACTGGCTGCTTGCGTTCGCGCCTTCTCACCGGCGGTTGGCCTTGCCATGGCCGTCACCCCGCTCGCCCAACCGAGCCTCTCGTTCGCCGGCGAACCTAAGATGGTGATCGCCATCTCGGGTAGCGGCACAATCGGCGGCGTTCCGGTACTCAACGAAGACCTGCTGCTCTGCGACCCGGTCAGTCTTGGCGAAAACAACACCATCTGCGACTGGAGTCTTCTCTTCGACGGCAGCTCCGCCGGTTTGAACTCGGCCGTCAAAGCGGTCGACATCCTCCCGAACGGCGGCATCGTGATGCGGGTAAACATAGACGGCTCTATACCCGATCTCTCGGCCATCAAGTCGAAGGACCTCGCGCTGTTCGTACCCGACGATCCGACCACGCTACCCTACGCGAGTGGAGAATGGCGCCTCTACCTGGACGGCGACGCCGTAAAGGGATCGAGCGACAGCCGCGTTTGGACCGGTATGGACGTCGTGACCGACGGCACCTGCGAAAACCAGAACCCGCCCACCTGCGACGTCCTGTTATCCCTGCCGTCGACGGCAACCCTCGGCGGGATCACTTTCAGCGATGAAGATATCCTCAAGTGCACGCCGACAGCCTGGTCGTCCGGCGGGTCCATTACGGCCTGCAACTATTCCCTCTTCCTCGATGCCAGCGCAATCAACGGCGGCGGCTCTGGGAGCTTCACCTCCGACAACTGGGCCTTCGACCTGATAGAACCTGATACCCTGCTCTTCCGTGCGCCAAGTTCCGGCATCGGCCTGCCCCCGAATCAGCCCTCGCGCGATATCCTGCGATACGTCGGCACCTTTGGGGCCTCACCGGTCGGCGCCGTCGATCTGTTTTTCGACGGTTCCACGGGCGGACTCAGCGCCGAGACCGTACACGCGTTTGCGGTCTATCCCGACGGTGACGACGATGGCGTCCCGGATGGCCTTGACAATTGCCCGAACGACGCCAATCCGAGCCAACTGGACAGTGACGGCGACAGTCTCGGCGACGCCTGCGACTATTGCCCGTTCCGTGCTGCGGCCTGCATCTGCGGTGACGCGGTCATCGACACGCCCTCCGAAACCTGCGATCTTGGCCCCGCCAACGGCCCCACCAGTCCGTGCTCGTCGACCTGCCAGGTACAGGGCGAGTGCATCGGCGGCCCTACCCCCGGTGCCGTGTGCGCTACTGATGCTGAGTGCGGCGCCGGTACGTGTTGCGGAAACGGACTAACCACATCTCCCGAAGCCTGCGACGACGGCAACGCCGTCGCGGACGACCTCTGCGACAACTCCTGCCAGTTGACCACAGGGGGCATTCCGGTCCTCGGTTGCGAGGACGTGCTCGGACCGCACATGATTCCCGCTTACGCAAAGGCAAGATTCACCGATACCACCAAGGTTCCGGGCCCCTTCGACAAGCACACATCCAGGGGCGACTTCAACCTGCCGGCGGGGATAAGTATCGACCCGGACAGCCAGGTGGTCACTATTATCTTCAACCAGACGGCGAGCCTCTTCGCGGCAACGCTGAACCCGCCAGGGGCATTCGTCCAAAGCGGTCAACCGACCAAAGAGAAGTGGAAGTTCAAAGATAAGGAGGGAGATGTCGCCGGTGCCCTCGGCCTGGTCAAGGCCCTTTTCGGGCTGCGCGAGAACAAGATCAAGTACGTCTTCGCCAGCAAGTACATACCGGCGATCATCGACACGACGGCTCCAATCAAGGTGCGCCAGACGATCCGCATTGGCGACGACTGCGCCACCGCGGTGGTCGCCTGCGAGGCGAACACCAAGGGTACCGCATTAAAGTGCTCGTCGACACCGTGAGCATCTCTCAACGGACTGGCGTCGCACCCCGGAAATAGGTGGCGCCGGCGGAGGATGCGGAGGGTGGGCGAGGAGGACTGGCGGGCAACTCCCCGCTACTCGACACCCGCCTTTCCGGCCGCCATCTGTGCGCCGCGCATGGCTTCCAGCTTGTGGCGCGCCCGGGCATTGCCAGGATCGACCTTGAGCGCATCTTGCAGTTCACGGATGGCGTCCTGCGTCTTGCCCTGCTTCCACAGTGCCGTCGCGAGGTCGGTGCGAATTGCCGCGCTCGGGCGCTGTTTGAGCGAGTCGCGATAAGCCGACACCGCGTCATCGAGCTTGCCCTCCTTCACATACACCTCGCCAAGATTGTTGTACGCCGGCACGTAGGCCGGGTCGACTTCGATAGCCCGACGGAACTGGGCGATCGCCTCCACGTTCTTGCCGAGCTTATCGAGGACGAAGCCGAGGCCGTTGTGGGCCTCCGCACTGGGACTTGCCGCGATCGCTTTCTCGTAATGTAGCGCTGCCTCCTCGAACTTATCTTCGCCAAGCAGGGCGACCGCGAGATTGAAATGAGCGGGGCCACACTCCGGATCGAGGTCGATTGCCTTCCGGTAACTGTCGATCGCCTCGTCTTTCCTGCCCAACTGCTGCAAGACGAAACCAAGGTCGCTGTAGATCTCCGCCTTCGGTTCCACCGCCAGGGAGGCCCTATACGCCTCCACCGCGCGCGCGGGATCACCTCGATCGATGAGCGCCAGCGCCAGGTTGTTGTTCGCTTTGGCGTGCTTCGGGTTGGCGCGCAAGGCCTGCTCGAATTGCTCGATCGCCTCCGCCGTCCGCGCCTGCTGGAACAGCGTCCAGCCGAGCGCGTTCAGAAGGTCGGGGTTACTGGGTTCTACTTTCAAGCCCCTGCGAAAGGCGCGCTCGGCGCCGGCGTGATCTCCGGTGCGCTCGTTGGCCTCCCCCGCCCTCAGGAACGAGTACGCATCCAGAAACTCCTCGCGCACATGGGTAATCTCGTCGGGCGCAAGTCTGACGAACTCGGGTATGTTGGCCGCTCGGTCGGTCGCCGTGAATCGTTCGAGCAGCACCGGCGGACTGTCCTCACCGTTCTCGTCGATATGCGTGAGGAACAGTTGCGTGTACGGCGTGTTCCATTTCGAGGAGAAGACGAGCCAGCGACTGTTGGAAGACCAACTGTGCCACGAATTCATCCGCGGCGTGTTGGCGCGCAACCGTCTCGGCTCCCCGCCCTGAGCCGGCATGATGTAAAGCTCGCTATCGGGCTGCAGCAGCATGTAGCTCCTCGCCTTGCAGAACACGACCCATTTGCCGTCCGGCGAGTACTTGGGGAAATAGTTGCTCATACCGTTGCCGGATGCTCCGGGCAGAGGTTCCGGCGTTCCGCCCTGCCCATCGTTGAACGGAATCGTGTGGAGGTCGTAGCGGAAAGGCCGCTTCTCGGAGACGAACTCGGGGACCTCCTTCTCGCTGAGCAGGATACTTTGAATCTGACTGATACGCTCGGCCTGGTAGACCTTCGCTTTCGCAAAGATCAGACGCTTGCCGTCCGGACTCCAGGTCGGGTTGCTCTGCACGAACTCCGGATCGTCCGCACCCCTCAGCGGCTGGAAGCTCTTCGTCTCACGGTCGTACGTCACCAGAACTCCCTTGATGGGAAAGAAGAGCTGCGAAAAGGTGATCTCCGGCGTGGCGACGAATACCGAGCGGTCTTTTAGAGTGCTGACCACATAGCGTCCGTTGGGCGATACCTGAGAAAGCAGCCCGAACGTGAGCTCCCCGTCGTCCCGCTTGTAGTCTGCCCAGGTGATGATCTTAGAGTCATCTAGACGCATCTCTTTGGCCACGGGGAGGATGGCATAGGCGCCCTTGTCGTTGCCGTAGTCGACGTCGAGACCAAGCACGCGACCGTTGGCCGAGAACGAATGGCAGTTCCCGCAGACCGGGAGGTCTTGCAGAACGATCGGCGGCGCGGCCTCTGAGTCGATCGATCCGAATCGCCACCTGATCCGCGAAGGATCCCTTACCGCCGACAGAAACGGCAACGGGACCTCTCGATAGAAGATCGAGTCGCCCACCTCGTCCGTCGACGTCTGGATACGCACCCTGGCCGACGACAGAATCTTCGCCGGGTCACGACTATCGACTCCGGCCACGACAACCGTGGCATCTTTCTCCAACGATCGCCGCTTGATTTGTGCCCAGTCCTGTTCCGACGGACGCCATCGTCGTTCTGAAGCCGAGAACATGAACGGCGGCTCGCCGTCCCCGAATTGCGTCACCACAAACCAGCGGTCGACGCCCGCCGAGCGATCGTCCCAGACGAACGTCGGAGCGACAATCTCCGGAGGAAACAACGTGCCGTCCAACGGGTAGGTGACGGTCAGCCTTCCAGCGGCGCCGCTCGGGCTGCTCGTCAGGATGTCTTGCGCATCCGGCAAATCGTCCCGGAGAACCATGAACAGTCCCGCGACGAGCCCGGCGAGCAGAACCGTAACTGCAACGATTGCCGGCCGCATTCTCCGGCGAGGCTGCGGCTTCCGGCGCTTAGTATTGCCCATATCCTCGGCCTACGGCGTCGTGGCTTGCGATAGCGGTAAGGCTGCAACTACCTCGGTCTCGCAAAGGAGATCGGCGCGGCATAGCGGCGCCTCGACCAGCACGGTCGGAAAACCGCCGAAGCCCCGGTCGCGAAACAACGAACGCAGGCGTGCCCCATCTTTCGGATACTTTACATAGGTTACTGCCGAAACGACATTCCGAAAAGAGGCATCTTGCGCCGCGAGCAACGAGGAAATGTTCATCAGCATACGATCGACCTGCGCCACGAAATCCCCCGGATGCACCGTACGACCCGCTTCGTCGACGCTGGCCGTCCCGGACACGTAAAGCGCGACTCTGTTGGCTTCCACGACCTTGAGACCGCGGGAAAAATCGGCGCCGTAGTCCGGGGCCTCGTTGAGACTCGGGGCGGACATCCGTCCGATCTCCATGGGTCGCGGCGACCGTGCGGCGTACAGGTTGATCGAGAAGTTGTGCCGCTCCGGAAGGAGCCCTCCGCCGACACCGGTGCTGGCAGGGAGTAGGTCGATGCCCCTCTGCCGCAAGAACTCGCGGCGAGCCCGATTCAGAGCCGCGTAGTCCCGTTCGATGTCGCGCACGTATATCCACGTGCGAACCACGTCGCCGAAGGTCATCCCTGCCGCCTCCAGAAGGACCTCCGCGGAGACGAACATGTCGTACGCTTCGTCGAAAGCGTTTCCTCCCAAACCGTAGATATTTCCTGTGTAGGCGGACGTCCAATCGGCAACGTGGACAAGCCGCGCACGAACCCGTGAACACCCGGGGCACTCGCAGCGGGACTCGACACGGACGTCCCGCGCAACACCACCGGCGGTTGAGCGGCGCGGAACCAGAGCCAGCACCGCCACCTCGAGAGATATTCGTTCATCGAGCGGCGGCTGCTGCACCAGGGTTGTCACCGCCCCGGACGATCGGATCGCTTCTCCGAGAACGCGCGCTCGCGCGCCGATGACCGCATCGCCGTCACTCTGGATGTCCCGGAAATAGACGGCCTCACAGACGACGTTCTCCGGCGACGCCCCTTCATCGGCGAGAAGAGAGGCGACTGCCCTGTACAGGGCCTCAGCCTGAAGGGCTGGCCTCGCGGTTCCGTCTGGTCGGCAGAGGATGTAGAGCTCGTGTGCCTCGGGGCCCGTAAAGCGGCGAACAATAGGCCGGGGGTCGTTCATCTAGATGGCACGGCCGCAAGCGCCGCAAACGTTCCCCCGCAAACGCTCGCGGCGCGCCGACCGTTCCGGTTGGCGCGCCGCGTCGAGGCTCGACTCCAAAGCTTTCGCCGCAGTCGCCTCCCGCTCTAACACCCGGGAAGGGGATTGGGGAAAGAGGTGCTCAGGATATTGTCCTCGAAGCAGTTGCCGCTGCCTCCAAATGCGATCGCGTCATTCGCCAGGAAGGCAAATGGGTGACCGATGGGTGGCGATGTGCCGTTATTTACAAAGCGATTACTCTTGATCCGGTTGTTGTCAGGGGAAGGATCGAAGTCCGGCACATTATCCACGCAATTGAACGCCGTCCCGTCCACGACCAGGCAGTAGTCAACCACCGCAACCCCATAAAAGCCGTTGTTCTCGATCAAATTATTCTCGACCAGGTTGCTATCCGGTCCCAGCAGCAGCACTCCTCCGCCCGTGGGCAGGGCACCTGCCATCGACGACGGCGGCGCCGTGTTCGCCCTGTTGTTGTCGTAGACATGGTTACGGGTCACATGCCATCGGTTGGACTGCTTACGCTCCAAACCCGGCTGCATGTAGAGACCGATCCCGACAGTGTTGTTGTATGCCTCGTTGCCTCGCAGGAGGATGTCGTCGCTGTTCGAGACTTCGAGTCCCGTGACGCTAGTGTGCAGGACGTTGTTGACGACGCGGACGTTCACCGACGTCTCGACCCACATGGCGCTGTCGTCGGAGCCATAGGAAACGTTGCGGCTCACCAGTCCTTTCGCGGACAGCGTCGGCCAGATGCCGTTTTCCTTGTTGTCGATGGACTCATTCCCCTGAATCCTGAAGTTGTCGACGTAGCGGGTGACTATACCGTTCTTGGGGAAATCCCGAATCACGAAGCCCCTGATGGTAAAGCCGTCGATACGGCCGCCGGGGGCGGAGGGCTCCACGACCACACCGTTCTTCTGTCCGGGAACGGCCTTGAGTACGACCCGGTCATGACCGTACTTCCGGCCAATCAGCCGGATACCGTCCTTGCGGACGCTCACGGCGTTCTGCCCACCGTGCGTCTCCTCGTACAGCCCCGGCATCACGACGATCGTGGTTCCCGGAGCGGCGGCATCGACAGCCGCCTGAATAGAGCTTCCGGGGAAGACCTTGATCAGCCGCTTGCCGCTCATCGCCGGCGTGGATGTGCCCGTCGGAGTCGGAGTCGGGGCCGACGATGTCGGTGTCGGGGTGGGGGTATCGACGGGCGGCGCCGCGCACGCCGGATCGAGGCCATCGACGAGACCATTACCGTCGTTGTCGAGACCAACCGCGTCGGCATCGTACGACATGTCTTCCTGGGTGCTGCTGCACGGATCGGTTAGGTTGTTGTTCGCCAACCCGTAATAGGGCGGGAGGGAGGTTTCCGGTAAGACCGCCGGCGCCGGGTCGGGCTCACCGGTGACACCCGAGCCCGGGAAGTGACAGGTCACACAGGCCGTCACACCCTCACTCGCGTGATACAGCCGCAAACCGTAGCCGGTAGCTTTAGGTTGGCCACTCAGGAGAGATGTGTGACCGTAGTCCTGCGCGTGACAACCGGAGCAGCCGTACCCCTGGGCACTGTAATACGTCAGGACGGGGGTATCCCCACCGAATAACTGATGGCAGAGGGTGCAGCTCGTGATGCCGAAATCGTTCTGATGCCGCAGATGGAGCGTCCCAACAGACGGCCCGCCTTGAAAGCCGGTGTGGCACTGCACGCAACCGTTGCCCACACCGTCGTCGTAGCTCGGATAGGCGTCGGCCCGCGCGACCCATATCGCAGCGGCCGCCACAGCCAGGGCCCCGATCGCCGCTCGACGACATTTTCCCGTTATCCCGCGCATACTTCCCCCGATCTCCCAAGGAAATTACTGTCCACCGAAAACTACCGACTTTGGTGGCTATACTCCGTCCGCCAGCGGACAGTCAAGCATTATCGGTAGCCTGCAGGGGTGCAGACACAAAATTCTCACGGACACCGTCAGGGAGCGCCCCCAACGCACGCGGGCCCGGTAACCGTACCGGTCACCGGGCCCGCCATCCAGTTGCGGGGGGAGGATTTGAACCTCCGACCTTCGGGTTATGAGCCCGACGAGCTACCGGACTGCTCCACCCCGCTGCAAGAGCGAAGGGATTAGCTGCCGTCCGTGCCGATGTCAACGGAGGCGACGCGCACGGCCTGCCCGCGTACGCGCCTCGTTTGCGCCCGCAGCCCCCGCCGAAACCCCGTCACACCCGCACCCAACTTCCACCGCCCGAAGGGTCAATCGGCCGAGAGACGTCGGGAGTGCATCCCAACGCCGAACACGCGCGGAGCGCGCGTTCCGTTCTCCACCCGGACTGGGGCTACAGGCCGACCGCCCGGCGTAACTCGTAGACCTCGCGGTCGGTCAGATCTCGCGCCGCTCCCGGCGGCAGCTTGCCGAGTGCCAGCGGCCCCAGCGCCACCCGGCGCAACTTCTCGACCGGATGGCCCACCGCCAGGCACATCCGCCGCACCTCGTGCTTACGCCCCTCCGTCAGCTCCAGCTCCAACCACGTCTTATCGTCCTGCTTCCTCACCACACGTACCGCCGCCGGCGCCGTGAGCCCCTCCTCCAGCCTGACCCCCTGAGCCAATCGCGCCACCGTCTCCGGCGCCGGCTCCCCTTTGACCTTGGCCAGGTACACCTTGCGGACACCGTAACGCGGGTGCATGAGCCGCACGGCCAGCTCGCCGTCGTTGGTCAACAGGACGAGGCCCGATGAGTTGAAGTCGAGACGGCCAACCGGAAACACCCGATGCCGAACGTGCGGCACCAGGTCGCGAACCGTCGGGCGCCCCTCCGGGTCGGAGAGGGTCGTTACCACGCCGGTTGGTTTGTGCAGCAGCACGTAAACCAACGGCGCCACCGGCAGCGGCTTGCCGTCAATCGTGATCCGGTCGCGGCGGAGGTCCGCCTTCGCCCCCAGTTCCGTCACTGTCCGGCCGTTCACCCGGATCCGCCCCGCCGCAATTATCGTCTCGGCCGTGCGCCGCGACGCAACCCCCGCCCGCGCCAGGATCTTCTGCAATCGTTCCGGCCCCGGGCCCGCCGGCGGCGGCCCCGGCAACGTTGCCCGCTGCCGCGACAAGGTCGGGCGTAACGGCCTCGTGGCCGGCTGACTCGGCCGCGGCGGCCGCGGCGGGTGTGCCGGCCGGCTCTTCGATTGGCGACGCGGACGCTTCTCCATCTGGAATGGGTCCTAACTCGTGGAGCGTGGGCAACTCGTCAAGGGCCTTGAGACCGAAGGTCTCCAGAAACTCCGGGGTGGTTCCGTATAGCAGCGGCCGCCCCACCGCCTCCTTGCGCCCGGCGATCATGATGAGCTTGCGGGCAAGCAGCGTGTTCAGGACACCGTCGACGTCCACGCCGCGAATCGCTTCGATCTCGACCCGGGTGACGGGTTGTTTGTAGGCGACGATCGCCAGCGTTTCCAGGGTTGCCCGGCCCAGGCGGGCCGGTTTCTCGCGGAACAATTGCCGCACCCACTCCGCATTCTCGCGGGCAGTGCGGACCTGATAACCCCCGGCGACCTCGTACAGCCGGATCCCGCGCTGCTCGGCAACATAGCTTTCCTGCAAGGATCGCAGCGCCGTTTCGACTTCCTTCGAGCTTGGCCGCGGACCGCTGGCGCCGAGGACCTCCACAAGCTTGCGCAACGACACCGGCGCACCGGCCGCGAAAAGCACGCTTTCGATAATCCGTTCGATACGCTCTCCGGCGTCCCGGTCGACGGGAGCGTCGGCGTGGACCTGTTCGACCTCCTGGTCCGGGGGAACCCCGTCGGCCTGGAGATCGTCGCTCGCTTCGGTTTCCGCTTCCTTTGTGGGCATGGGTTCAGTCCTGATTCGTCTCGTTGGCACCTTCAGGGTCCGGCTGACGGGCCTTGCCGTCGTAGTCGTCCAGCAACCCGAACTCCAGCGACGCCGGGTCGTCGGTGGCGAGCTCTATGACGATCCTTCCGAAGAGATCGGCCTGCACGGCTCGCACCGCCCCCATTTTCATCAGCTCCAACAGGGCCAGAAAGGTCACCACCATCTCCAGCCGCGTGGCGGTATCGTCGAACAGGCTGTCGAAGTCGACCGCACGCTTCCGCACCAGGCGGTCGAGCAGCACTTGCGCGCGCTCGCGCAGCGAGACGCGTTCGGTAACCACCTCGTGCACGGCCTCCGGCCGGGCCCGCGCCAGCACCGCTTTCAGTGCCGCCAGCAACTCCCAAGTGCTCACCTGCAGTCGCGGCACCCCGGCATCGGCGGGTAGCTCGACATCGGCGAACGGCTCGCGGGCGAAGACGTCGCGCTGGAGGAGCGGCCGCTCCGCCAACGCCAGCGCCGCTTCACGGTAACGCTGGTATTCGAGCAACTGGCGGACGAGATCGGCCCGCGGATCGGCTTCCTCTTCCTCCGCGTCTTCCTCCGACGGCGGTAGCAGCATGCGCGACTTGATCAGCATCAACGTCGCCGCCATCACCAGATACTCCCCGGCGACGTCGAGACTGAGATCGCGCATCATCTCGAGGTACTCCATGTACTGCTCGGTAATTCGAGCCACCGGAATGTCGACGATCTCCACCTCGTCCTTCTTGATCAGGTGGAGGAGCAGATCGAGCGGCCCCTCGAAAATATCGAGCTTGACCCGGTAGGGAGAGGTCATCCTACGCGCATCGCCCCGCGCACGTCGGCCATCGTCGCTACCGCAACCTCGTGCGCCCTTGCATTGCCACGCACGAGCGCGGCGTCAACCTCTTCCGGGTGCGCGGCGAAATGCTCATGACGCGCACGGATGGGCGCCAGATCCGCAATCACGTGCTTGATCACGACCTTCTTGCAATCGAGGCACCCGATGCCCGCCGTGCGGCAGCCGGAAGTCACGTACTCGATCTCGTCGGGAGTGCAATAGATGCGGTGCAGGTTGAACGCGGGGCAGTCGTTCGGTTCGCCCGGGTCGGTGCGCCGCACCCGCCGCGGGTCGGTCATCATTCGACTGAGCTTGCGGTCCACCTCCTCGGGCGTATCCGAAAGAAAGACCGCGTTGTTGTAACTCTTGCTCATCTTACGGCCGTCGGTGCCAGGCACTCTCGGCACCGCCGTCAACAACGCTTCGGGCTCGGGAAACACCGGCCCGTAAAGGCCGTTGAAACGCCGCGCAATCTCGCGCGTCAGCTCTATGTGCGGCGCCTGATCGACCCCTACCGGTACTCCGGTCGCACGATACATGAGAATGTCGGCCGACTGCAGCACCGGGTAACCGAGAAGGCCGTAGTTGAGCGTCGAGGCGTCGGCCTCCTCGTCGACGCTCAGCAAACCCAGATCGCGCGCCTGCTCCTTCACCGTCGGATTACGCAGCAGCCAGGGGGTCGGCGTGATCATCGACAGCAACAGGTGAAGCTCGGCGTGCTCCTTGATCGCCGACTGGCAGAACAGCACCGCCCGCTCGGGATCGAGACCGACAGCCAGCCACACGGCCACCATGTCCCGCACATGCGCGGCAATCGCCCCCGTGTGCTCGGGATCGGTGGTCAGCACGTGCCAGTCCGCCACAAAGAAGAAACAGCGCCGTTCCTCCTGCAACCGCAGCCAGTTGCGCAGCGCACCGTGCAGGTGCCCGAGATGCAACCGGCCCGTCGGACGCATACCACTGACGATCACGCTCATTCCGCCGCCCTCGCCGCCATCCCCGCCTGGCCCGCCGAAGCCGAGATACGAAACCCCGAACCAAGAACCGAAAGCGCGGCCACCGAGCGCGGAAAAACATCCCCTCGTCCCCGGCATGGATTGTGCGTTACGCGCTCCCCGCGCGGGTCGACCGAGCCGCTCGTCACAGCAGCACCCGGAGCATGACCGTGATCACCGGACCGATGACGCCGTCGAGCACATCGGTGGCCAGCAGTCCGACAACGATCAGCATTCCGTACGGCTCCAGACGGGCATACGCTCGTGCCAGATCCAGCGGCAGCAAACCCACCATCACGCGCCCGCCATCCAGCGGCAGAATCGGCAGAAGATTGAAGACCGCCAGTACGATGTTCACCACGATGCTGTTCTGCACCATCAAAGTCAGCGGCGTGAGTCCCGCAACCAGCGGCGGCGCGTAGACCGAATCGGCCGGCACCTCCATCCCCATGAGCAACCGCAGAACGACGGCACTGGCCACGGCGAGCAGAATGTTCGTCACCGGCCCGGCCGCGGCGACGAACATCATGTCGCGCTTGGGATGGTGCAGATTGGAGTAATTGACCGGCACCGGACGCGCCCAGCCGAACAGGAACGGGGCCTTGATGGCGATCAGCACGAGCGGCACGAGTACCGACCCGACCGGATCGATGTGCGGCAGCGGGTTGAGAGTGAGCCGACCCGCTCGCGCCGCCGTCGGATCGCCGAGGCGGTACGCCACCATCCCGTGCGCCACTTCGTGCAAAATGATCGCTGCCAATACCGGCAGGGCCCATACCGACAATTGCTGGACGAATGCTTCCACGTGGCTGGGACGGTAGCAAATGGGATGGGTGGGGGGAAGGTGAAGGAGGGGCTTGGGGGCTTGGGGACAGTTTATGCGCGGGGGTGGAACTTGCGGTGGACGGCGCGCAGGCGGTCGCCAGCTACGTGGGTGTAGATCTGGGTGGTCGCAATGTCGGCATGGCCCAACATCATCTGTACGGCACGCACATCGGCACCGCCGTCCACGAGGTGAGTCGCAAAGGCGTGGCGGAGCGTGTGCGGACTGATCCGGCCGGCCAGTCCGGCGCGCCGCGTGGCGGCACGCAGGCGCCGCCAGAATGCCTGTCGGGTCAGCGCGCGCCCATAGCGATTCGGGAACAGATAGGTGCTCGCCCGCCCGCGCAATAGCGCCGGCCGCGTGTCCTGCAGGTACGCCAGCAGCCGCGCACGCGCGCTGCGGCCGATCGGCACCGCGCGCTCCTTGCGTCCCTTGCCAACCACCGTCAGGTAACTCGCCTCCAGATTAACCTGACTCACTCGTAGCGCCACCAACTCCGACACCCGCAGTCCGGTGGCGTACAGCAGCTCGATCATCGCCACGTCGCGCCGACCGATCGTTTTGCTGCCGTCGTCCGCCAGCAGAGCACCCACCTCGTCCGGCGCCAGCGAACGCGGTAGTCGCAGATCGAGGCGCGGCAGGTTGAGATCGCGGGTCGGATCGGTCGCCAATACGCCCTCGCGAACGAGGAAACGGAAAAGGACGCGCACCGCACTCAACATGCGGGCCCGGCTGCGCGCACTCAGGCCGCGCGCCTGAAGCGCATCGAGGAACGCCACCACGTCCCGTGGCTGTGCCGCACTCGCGGTCCGAACGCCGCGGCGCGCGCACACTTCCGCAAACGCCGCGAGGTCCCGCCCATATGCCTCGAGGGTGTTCGCGGAAAGTCCGCGCTCGGCGGCCAAGTACGTCAGAAACTGATCGACATGACCGTCGACGCCGGGCAACGCTGGGAACTCTGGTGCCGGCATCCGCGCCGACCGTTCACGCACCTGCGGCGACGGCGGCCGGCTCCGTAGCCGCCGGTTGAGTCGTCAGCCGTGTGTACAGATCGGCGCGCACCCGCTCCAACCCTTCGGGATCGGTAAGCTTCCGCCCCTGCAGGTCGGTGACGTAGAACACATCGAGCACCTGATCGACGTTCGTCGTGATCTTGGCGATGTGAATCGAGAGACCGAGGTGGAACAGAGCATTGGCGATCGAGAACAGGACCCCGACCCGGTCCTGCGTGTACACGTCGAGCACGGTGAAATGATCGGAGACCTCGTTATCGATCTCGATCTCCGTGGGCACGCGCGGCACCACCCGCGTGGCGAAGATCGACGGCCGCACCGACTCGGCAACCACCCGTTCGACGTCGACCTCCCCCGTCAATACCCGCGCCAGGGTCACCTGCACGCGCTCCCAGCGCTCGGGACGCTGCGCGGCCTCCGCCTGATCGCCGTGCGAGATGCGAAATACGTCGAGCGCCATGCCGCGGGCGCTGGTGTTGATGCTCGCGGTCAGGATGTTCATGCCGTGCGACAGCAATATCCCGGTGAGCATCGAGAACAGGCCCGGACGGTCCGGCGTAATCACGACGAACTCGCTGAACTGACGCTCGGGATAGTGCTTCACCTCGCTGATGAACGGATCGTCGCTCATCGCGCGCACGAGCTGCAGATGGTGCAGGACGCTCTCCTCCGGCGTGCCGAGGAAGTAGCGGTCGGGCATGTCGCGCAGAAAAGCCCCCAGAACCGGCCCGAGCGACAGATCCGCCGCCACAGCAGCAATCCGCTGCTTGACCCGTGCCGTCCGCTCCGCCACGTCTTCCTCGACGAACGCCTCGCGCTCGAACACGTCCAGAGTCTGCAGGTAAAGGTCCCGCAACAGCATGTCGTGCCAGTTGTTCCAGATCTTCGGCGCTACCGAGCGCATGTCCGCAAAGGTCAACAAGTACAGCTTCTTCAGATTGTCGAGCGTCTCGACGCGCCGCGCGAAGTCAATGATCAGGCGCTGGTCGTGGATGTCGCGACGCTGCGCCAGATGGGACATGACCAGGTGGCAGGCCACCAGGAACTCCAACTGCTCGGCGTCGTCGCGATTGAGCGCCAACCTGGCGGCAACGGCGCGCGTCATGCGCGCCCCGCGTTCGGGGTGGCCGCCGCCGTGTCCCTTGCCGATGTCGTGGAGGATGGCCCCCAGGTAAAGGATCTCCACCCGGTCGGCGTCGCGCATCACCTGGGTGAGCAGCGGCGCCGCATCCTCATAGGCCCCTGCCCGCAACAGTTCGAGTTCGCGCACCAGCCGCAACGAGTGCTCGTCGACCGTATAGATGTGATACAGGTCGTGCAGCACCATGCAGAGCAAAGCCCCGAATTCCGGCAGGAAGGCTCCCAGCACGCCGACCCGGTGCATCTCGAGCAGCGTCTCGTAAACCCGATGCTTGCCGCGCAACACCTCGAAGAAGGCATCGACCATGGCCGGCGAGCTGCGTTCCGCTTCGCCGACGAGATCCAGGTTGGCCCGCAGCAGCCGCTTCGTCCCGCTGGCGATCGGCACCTCCTGGCGCTGCGCATCGGCGAACACGCGAATGAAATTGGCGGGATCGGTGTGCAGCACCTCGACCCCGGTGATCGACAGCATGCCGTGGCCGACCACCACCCCCGGACGAATCTGCCGGCGGTTGAAGCGGCCGATGAGTCGCTGCGGCAGCGGCCGCTCGATACAGCGTTCACCGACCATTTCGCCGAAACGGTTTACCGTCGCGGCGTGCAGGTAGTAAGTCCGCATGAACTCCTCGACGCCCTTGCGCGTCGCCGTGTCCACGAAGCCGAGATCGGCCGCCAGCCGTTCCTGATACTCGAACGTGAGCTGGTCCTGATGCCGGCCGGAAAGAAAATGCAGGCCGTTGCGCACCCGCCACAGGAAGTCCCGCGCGGCGGCGATTTCCGCCATCTCGCGTTCGGTAACAACTCCCTTCTGCACCAGATCTTCAACTGCGTGGATCTTGAACTTCACCTTCGCCATCCACATCGCCGTGTGCAGATCGCGCAGCCCGCCCTCTCCCTCCTTCAACTGCGGTTCGAGCAGGTACACGGAGTCGCCGAACCGTTCGTGCCGTGCCCGAGTTTCTCCAAGTTTCTCCTGAAAGAACCGATCGGCACTGCGCGCGGCGTCTTGTTCCACCGCGGCCGTTAGCTCCTCATGAAGCGACCGGTCGCCACACAGGAACCGCGCATCCAACAGCGCCGTCCTCACCTTGAGATCGCTGCCCGCCAGGCGAATGCTCTCCCGCACATTGCGCATGGCATGGCCGACGTCGAGTTTCGTGTTCCACAGACTGTAAAGGATGCTCTCGGCAACGTGTTCGACGTACGGCTCGCGCTTGTACGGGTAGAGGAAGAGCAGGTCGATGTCGGAACATGGGTTGAGCTCCCCGCGTCCGTAGCCGCCCTGCGCGACGACCGTGCAGCGCTGATCGATGCGAGAATAGCGGGCCACGTAGGTCGCCACCGCGGCGTCAAAAAGCGTCCGCAAGACCTCGTCCATCGCCGCCGTGTACCTCTCGACCACCGCGGAGCCGGCCGCACCGGCGAGGTGCTCCTTGAACAGGTGCGCCCGGGTCGCATCGAGGTACTCTCGCGCCTGCTGCCCCCAGTCGGTATCCGCCCTCAGGGGACCGAACGACCTCCGCACGACCTCCCCCGCGCCGCCCTCCGTCAACGTCGTAGGCTCCCCGCCATGGCCTTCAGCACTCGCCCGCACCGTCCTAATCTACCTTTCCTGAGGCGCGGCAGAAAGACCGTCTCGATCCCCGAGCCAGGCGTACCACCGTGTGCCCGACGTCCATCAGGCATCCTTGCGTGCGCGCTCGACCAGCTCGTGCAGGCGCGCCAGCGCTTCCATCGGCGTCAGTCGGTTGACGTCCATGGCCGCCAGCTCGTCCCGCAGGCGGTTCTGAGGCGGCGCGAACAGTGCCAGTTGCGGGCCGGCATTCGCGGTGCCCTCGGCGAGCCGTGGCCGGCCGGCGTCGTCGAGTTCGCCCGCTTCGAGGTTGCGCAGAATCTGACGCGCGCGCTCGATCACCGGCGACGGCACCCCCGCCAGCGTGGCTACCTGAATGCCGTAGCTCTGACTTGCCGGCCCGGGAACGATGCGGCGCAGAAAGACCACCTCGCCCTTCCATTCGCGCACCGCCACCGAGGCGTTGCCGATGCGCGCCTGGGTGCGCGCCAGATCGGTCAGCTCGTGGTAATGCGTGGCAAACAGCACCAGCGGCCGCCCCGGCGCCGCGTGCAGGTGTTCCGCCACGGCCCAGGCGATCGAGATGCCGTCGAAGGTGCTCGTACCGCGCCCGATTTCGTCCAGCACCACCAGACTGCGCGACGTAAGATTGCCCAGGATCTCGGCGGTCTCCTTCATCTCCACCATGAAGGTCGACTCGCCGCCGGCGAGGTTATCGGAGGCGCCGACGCGCGTGAACAGGCGATCGACAAGTCCGATTTCCGCGGCACTGGCCGGCACGAAGCTCCCCATTTGCGCCAGCAGCACGATCAGCGCCACCTGGCGCAGATACGTCGATTTGCCCGCCATGTTCGGCCCGGTGATCGTCAGTATCTGAGGGCCGTCCGGATCGAGGGTGCAATCGTTCGGCACGAACCCGCCGCGGCCGGCAAGCGCCTCGACCACCGGGTGCCGGCCATCGCGAATGACCAGCCGCCGGTCCCGAGTGAGCTGCGGCCGCACGTATTGGTGCCGCTCGGCGACTGCGGCCAGCGCCGAGAGGACGTCGAGGCGCGCCAGGGTCGCCGCGGTGCGCCCGATCCTCTCCTGCTGCGCCGCCAGGTCGGCGACGAGGGCGGCGAATATCTCGGCTTCCCGGGCCCGCAGACGCTCCTCGGCGCCGACCACCTTGGCCTCGTACTCGCCAAGCTGCGGGGTGGTAAAGCGCTCGGCGTTCGCCGTCGTCTGCTTGCGCTGGTAGTCGGCGGGAACTTGCGGCAGATTCGGCCTGGTGACCTCGATGTAGTAGCCGAAGACTTGATTGTAGCGCACCTTGAGCGAGCCGATCCCGGTGCGGCGCCGCTCCGCCGCCTCGTATTCGGAAATCCACTGCTTGCCGCTGTGCGCAAGGGTCCGGAACTCGTCGACCTCCGCATCGCAACCGGCGCGGATCAGCCCTCCCGCGCTGACCGCCAGCGGCGGGGAATCGACCAGCGTCGCCGCAATGCGCGCCGCCGTGTCGGGCATCGCATCGAGATCGGCCGCCGCCGCCGTCAGAACCGACGGCGCCGGCGCCACGAGCCGAGTGCGGATCCGGGCGACGCGTTCGAGGTTCGCCGCCAGTCCGGCCACGTCGCGCGGGGTGACACGCGCCGCCGCCAGCCGCCCGTTGAGCCGCTCGATATCGCCGATCGGCTTCAAGTCGGCTTCGATGTCCTGGCGCAGACTCGGGTGCTCGCGCAGATACTCGACGGCATCGAGGCGCTCCCCGATCGCCGCCAGGTCGGTCAGCGGCGCGACCAGCCACTGGCGCAAGAGGCGGCCGCCCATCGGCGTCGCCGTTCGATCCAGCACCCACAACAGCGCTCCTCGCCGCTCGCCCCGCAGTGTCGTGAGCAGCTCGAGATTGCGCCGGGTGGCCTGATCGAGCACGAGCCGGTCGTGACCGCCGCCGAGATCGACGAGGCGCAGGTGCGCCGTTCCGGCACGGTGGGTAGCCGCGATATACCGCAAGCAACCCGCAAGCGCCGCCCGCGCGGCCGCGGGCAGCGCCGGCGCACCGCTGCGGGCGAGCCACTCGTCCGCAGCGTCGACCCGGAAGTCGTCGGCGGGCAGACGGCTCGTGGACACATCGGGGACCAGAGCTATCGCCGCGGCCGCCAGTGCCTCGTCCGTAGCCGAGACAAGGAGCTCGCGCGGACCCAGCCGCCCCAGTTCGTCAGCCAGGACGGCCGTGTCCGGGAGCGTCGAGACCCGCACTTCTCCCGTCGACAGATCCACGGCCGCGACGCCGACGCTGTCGCCACCGGGCTCCGACCCGCCACGCACGACGGCAACCAGATAGTTGGGCGCCTTCGGATCGAGGCACTCTTCCTCCGTGACGGTTCCGGGCGTAATGACGCGCACCACGGCGCGCGCCACGAGGCCCTTGGCGGTTGCCGGGTCCTCTATCTGCTCGACGATGGCGACCTTGCGTCCGACCGCAAGCAACTTGGCTACGTACGGCTGTACCGCGTGATACGGCACACCACACATGGGAATCTGCACTTCGTCCTTCTTGCTGCGCGTGGTGAGCGCCACCTCGAGGATCGGGGCCGCGATCTCGGCGTCCTCGAAGAACACCTCGTAGAAATCGCCGAGGCGGAAGAAGACGATGGCGTCGCGATGCCGGTCCTTGACACGCAGGTACTGCTCCAGCATCGGGGTGATTTTCATGGGCTTGGGGGCTTGGGGGCTTGGGGGCTTGGGGGGGGTTACACTTTCTTTCGCCTCCGGCCGAGGTAGTCGACGAGCAGGTATTGGCCGAGGTGGTCGGGGCGGGTGTAAAGGGCGCGTCCCTTGTTGATGCGGGTCATACGTTCCACAAACGCGCGCAGACTGGGACTGTCGTCGAGCATGAACGTATTGATGGTTATGCCCCGTCGCGTGACACGCTCTACCTCCTTCAGGGTTTCCTGCGCGGCACGCAGGCTGATGCCGCCGAACGAGAGCGGCCACTCACAGTAAAGCCTGCCGCGTGAGAAGTACGCCGTCGGCTGCCCATCGGTGATGACGATAATGTGCTGATTGGTA
Organism: Candidatus Binatia bacterium; assembly: GCA_023150935.1. Lineage (NCBI taxonomy): Bacteria > Candidatus Binatota > Binatia (SeqCode) > Binatia bacterium. The sequence goes on from JAKLJW010000010.1 coordinate 73,012, forward strand.
CTGCGATGCCGGCCGAGCAGTTCGGTCGCCAGCCGGAGACCGTCCTGCAGATTGGTGAAAGGGTCGCCCATGTTCCAGCTCGCTTCGGGCAGATCGCGGGCCCGCAACTCGACGGCGCGCGTGAAGAAACCGACGATACCGAAGTAGTCGCGGGGGAAGCGAGCCCGGACGAGGCTTTCCAGAGCCAGCGCAACGCGCTTGGCGGCGGCAAACCGCCCCTCCCAGCTCATCGACCAGCTCATGTCGAGCAAGAGCACCGTCGACGCGGTAGTCGAAAGATTGGTGTCGAAGACCTCGAAGTCGCCCGGCCGGATCTCGATCGGGACCCCCGCGCGGCGCCCGAGGCCCTTTTTCAGGGTACCCACAAGATCGATGTTGAGGGGGTCGCCGTAACGATACGGGCGCGTCGCATCGGGTCGCACCTCCATGATGCCGCGGTGGTCGCTATGGTGACCTCCGGGCCGGTCGCGCAACAGAGTATGATATATCTCGCGCAGCGCGAGTTGCCCGACCTTACGCACCCCCTTTGGCGAAAGCCGGGTGCGCCCCTCGCGTTGCGCAAGGTAGCCGGCCTCGTGCAACAGGGCCATCATGCTTCGCAGGTCCTCGAAATCGCGACGCACACCGGCCCCGAGCAGGCCCTCCACGTCACCGCCGTCGATACCGTCGAGAGTGCCGGCTACGAGTTGTTCCTCGAGCCGCTTCAGACGCTCGATTTCTCGCATCAGATCCAGCGCCTCGTCGTAGCCGAGCGCTTCGCGACCGTGGAAGAGCTCTCCGAAACGGCGCTGGAAATCCTCCAGCGCCCGGATGTCGTCCAGCTCGTCGAGCAATTCCTCGATAGCACGGCGCGCCTCGTCGTCAGCGAAGTGGCCTTCGCGCAGGCGCTCCAGCGCCTCGGCGAGCCGATACGGCAGCTCGGCGAGTTGACGCAGGCGGGCGGCCGCCGTGGGGTCGTCGGCCCGCTGTCCCAGCGCATCGCGTTCGAGGTCGAGCGCGTCATCCAGGCGCTGTCGCCGCTCGTCAAATACGTGGTCCAGATTGAACGTGCGATAGCGCTCACGGAGCTGCTCACGCACGCGTTCGAGGATCTCGTCGAGGCCGACGACGCGCATCCCTTCCCACTCCACCCCGTGACGCATCAGCCAGTCGAGCGCCTGCTGGAGATCGTCGGTGTAAGAGAGGTACTCGGCGAGCTTCTCGAACACCCGGTCCGCCTCCAACCGCACCCGCTGGCGGCCGTCCCATTCGGTGTAGCGCAGGGTGAGCATGGAGCCGGTGTCGGTCGTCAGGACGATGGCTGGGCGCCGGTCGTTAGCGGGTCATCAGGCGCGAAAGGCGTAACGGGCTCCCGAGCGGTCCTTGTTGAGTTTCTGATGCAAATGGAGGCCCTCGAGAATCAGCTCGGTAGCGGCGGCGATGAAACCGGGGCTTTCGGCATTACCGAGGCAGCGGACGATGTCGCGCAACCCCGGAATGGCGCTGACTCCTTCCATGTAATCCTCGGCGCGCATCGTGTCGGAGACCTCGACTCCCCAACCCTGGGCGAAGTAATCGATGACACTCCGGCACTCTTCGACGGTGAGCCACTTGTCGAACGCGCGCAGCACGGCGCGGTTGAGCAGACGCTCGACGAGATCGTCCGGCTTCTTGTCCTCGCCGGCGTATTCGAGTTCGATCTTGCCCACGGTCGACGCTACCAGGGCATGGAGGTCGGTGAGTCGCGGCACGACTTCACGCTCGCCGTTACGCACCGCACGTTTCTCGGCGTTACTGATGAGCGTCTCGTAGTTGTTTATGGTCACGCGGACGCTGACCCCGGATGCCTGATTGATCTCGTTGCAGCCGCGCGCTTCGAAGGTGAGCTGCGCGACGATCTCGGCCATGAACGCCGGCACGTGAACTTCGCGGTCGGGCCGTTCGAGGGCCGGCAGCTCCTGTTCCATGATGGCGATCTCGTCTTCGATGGTGCGCGGGTAGTGGGTGCGGATCTGCACGTCGAAGCGATCCTTGAGCGGCGTGATAATTCGGCCGCGGCTGGTGTAGTCCTCGGGGTTGGCGCTGGCCACGATGACGACGTCGAGCGGTAGCCGGATCTTGTAGCCTTTGATCTGAACGTCCTTCTCCTCCATCAGATTGAAAAGCCCGACCTGCACTTTCTCGGTCAGGTCGGGTAGTTCGTTGATGGCGAAGATGCCGCGATTGGTCCGCGGCACGATGCCGTAGTGGATGGCCTCTTCGTCCGCCAGGTAGCGTCCTTCGGCCACCTTCACCGGATCGATCTCGCCAATGAGATCGGCAATCGACACGTCCGGAGTCGCCAGCTTCTCCCCGTAGCGCGCTTCGGGTGCGATCCAGACAATGGGCAGGGCGTCGCCCTCCGCATCGAGTCGCCGGCGGCATTGTTTGCAGATGGGCATGAACGGGTGGTCGTTGATCGCGCAGCCTTGTACCGCGGGGACCAGCGGATCGAGCAGCGAGGCGAGGCCGCGGATGATTCGCGATTTCGCCTGTCCGCGTTCGCCGAGGAACACCATGTGGTGGCCGGCAAGAACGGCATTTTCGATCTCCGGGATTACCGAGTCGTCGAAACCGACGATGCCCGGAAGAATGCGTTCGTGCGCTGCCAGCCGTCGCAGCAGGTTGTTCCGCATTTCCTCGCGCACCGGGCGGACCCGGTAGCCTTCGCGCCGCAGTTCTCCCAGCGTCGCCGCCTGTGGTATCACGATCGGTAGCCTCTCTCTCCCCCGGTTCGCTCCGGATTATATAGGTCCGACCCCGACCATTAGGAACGCTATCGATCAACCGGCTTCGAGCGCCGCGAATCCGGGGGCGAGCCGGTCGTAGGTCGCCTCGAGGTGCTCGGGAATGACGCGCACCTCGGCGAGCATCGGCATAAAGTTGGTGTCGCCCACCCAGCGCGGGACGACGTGCCAGTGCAAGTGATCGACGATACCGGCGCCACCGGCGGCCCCCTGATTCATGCCGATGTTCAGACCTTGTGGTTGCATGGTCTCGCGCAGAAGCGCCACCGCCCGCTGCAAGACGTCCGACAAGAGGGTGGCCTGCTCGGCACTCAGCGTGGCGAAGTCGCCGTGATGAGCGCGGGGGGCCACCATCAGATGGCCACCGGTATAGGGAAAGCGGTTAAGCAGAACGAGGACAGGTTGCTGCACCAGCACCAGCGCGCCGCGGCGGTCCGGCGTCGTCGCGGCGTGACAGAAGATGCAGCCGGGAGGCTGAGGCGCCCCGACGTAGGCCATGCGCCAAGGGGCCCAGAGCACCTGCATAGGTCGGGTGGTTCAACTCTCCGCGCCCACCTCAGCGGGCTGCCCGTCGACGCGCAAGCGGAGTTCCTTGCCAACCTTGAAGAACGGCACGCGCTTGGCGGCCACCGCAACCGTCATGCCGGTCTTCGGATTGCGACCCTCGCGGGCGCGGCGCCGTTTGACCACGAAGCTGCCGAACCCGCGGATCTCGATACGCTCGTCTCGTCGCAGCGCCTCCGCCATGCTCCCAAAGACCGCGTTGACCATTACCTCGGCATCGCGCCGGGAGTATTGCGGGTAGCGTTTGACGACCTCCTCGATGAGGCCGCGCTTCGTCATACTCTGCCTCAGTCGTCCTTCTTGGGGGGGGCATCCTCGCCGCCCGGCGTCTGACGCGCAACCTCGTCGCGATCGAGCCGCAACTCCTGCCCGAGGATATCCTCGAAGGAGAAACGCGCCCCGGCACGTTCGCGCTGCAGATAAGACTCCATCTCCTCACGCTCTTCCGTACGGCGCAGCGCCTTGATGCTGAGGCCGATCTTGCGCTCCTTCGTGTCGATGCTCGACACTTCGGCTTCGACCTCCTGACCGGGCTGGAAGAGAGTCTGCGGCTTCTCGACGCGCTCGTTGCTGAGCTGCGAGACGTGGATGAGTCCCTCGATGCCATCCTCGATCTCGACAAACACCCCGAAATCCGTGACGCTCGTGACCTTGCCGCGCACCCGGCCGCCGGCGGGATAGCGCACCGACAGCGACGCCCAGGGATCCTCGGTCAGTTGCTTGACGCCCAGGGCAACGCGCTCGTTGGGCACATCGATATCGAGCACCACCGCCTCGATCGGATCGCCCTTCTTGTAGATCTCCGAAGGGTGCTTGACCTTGCGGGTCCAGTGCAGGTCGGAGACGTGCACCAACCCGTCGATGCCCTCCTCGATGCCGACGAAGACGCCGAACTCGGTGATGTGCTTGACGCTGCCCGCGACACGGCTGCCGACCGGATGGTCGATGCGGAGCAATTCCCAGGGATTGGGCGCCGCCTGCTTCAGGCCGAGGGAGATGCGCCGATTGACCGGATCGACGTCGAGGACGAGCACATCGACCTCCTGGCCGATCTCGACCACCTTTGAGGGATGCGTGACACGTTTCGTCCACGACATCTCCGACACGTGCACCAGCCCCTCGACGCCCGGCTCGAGTTCCACGAAGGCGCCATAGTCGGCGAGGCTGACCACCTTGCCGTGGATGCGGATGCCGATGGGATAGCGCTCGGAGACGCTCGACCACGGATCGGGTTGGATCTGCTTCATGCCGAGCGAGACGCGACCGCGTTCGGCGTCGTACTTGAGTACCACAACCTTGACGCGCTCGGCGACCTTGACAATGTCCGCCGGCTTGGCGACTCGCCCCCAGGACATATCGGTGACGTGCAGCAATCCGTCGATGCCCCCGAGATCGACGAACGCCCCGTACTCGGTAATGTTCTTCACCACGCCCTCGAGGATGACGCCTTCCTCGAGCACCTTCAGCGTTTCTTCCTTGAGAGCTTCGCGCTCGCGCTCCAGCACGGCGCGGCGCGACACCACGACGTTGCCGCGGGCCCGATTGAACTTGAGGATGGCGAAGCGGCCCCGCTGGCCAACGTACCGGTCGAGGTTGCGTGGCGGCCGCAGGTCGGCGTGCGAACCCGGCAGGAAAGCCGGAACGCCCACATCGACCTTGAGACCGCCTTTCACCTTGCCGACGATGGTACCCTCGACGGCGCCGTCGCGCTGGAATGCCTGCTCGATCTCCCGCCACACCTTGAGTTGCTCGGCCTTGGCGCGCGAGAGCTGCACCCCGCCGTGCTCCGTGTCGGTCCCGTCGAAGAAGACGTCAATCTCGTCGCCCTCGGCGACCAGGACGTGTCCGTCCCGATCCATGAACTCGTCGATGTTGATGACGCCCTCGGACTTGAATCCGATGTCCACCGTTACCGCGTCGCGCGCCACCTTGACGACGCGGCCGCGCACTACTTCGCCGGGACGTACGGCCTGCAGGCTCTGCTCGAAAAGCGCGCCGAAGTCATTGTCGCCGGCGGTGGCGGCGGCGTTCTGTTGCTGTTCCATGTTGTTGGTACCCCCAGGGGATGTGATGTCAGTCATATCTTCGTCAATTCTGCCTTGCAAGCGCCGCGATGCGTCGTCGAACGAGATCGCGCAGCCCGCAGACAACCTCCTCGATAGATTTTTCCGTGGTGTCGACCACGACGGCGTCGGCCGCCGGGCACAAAGGCGAGTGCGCGCGCCCACGGTCGCGCGCGTCGCGCTCGGCAATCTCTCCGGCCATTGCGGCAACGGCCGCGGCACCGGCGTCCCCGAGTTCGGCCGCGCGCCGCCGGGCGCGCTCCGAGGCCGACGCATCGAGGAACACCTTCACGGGCGCCTCCGGAAACACGACCGTGCCGATGTCGCGTCCCTCCATCACCACCCCACCACCGGCCCCCATCGTCCGCTGCTTCGCCACCAGGCGCTCGCGCACCGCCGGCACGGCCGAAACCCGCGAGGCCTGCTGCGCCGCCGCCGGGGTTCGGATCGCCCGGCTGAGATCACGGCCATTGGCGAGGACTCTGCCGCCGTCGCCCGCGTCAACGAACTCGATCTCCGTCCGATCGCACAGAGCCGCCAACCCACCGACGTCGCCGATCGGTACACCGCCCTCCGCCGCGAGCACTCCGATGACGCGGTACATCGCGCCGGTATCCACGTAGCGATACCCGAGCGCCGTCGCCAGTCGCCGGCTGACCGTGCTCTTGCCGGACCCCGCCGGCCCATCGATCGCGACGACGATCGCCGTCACCGCCGCAGTCCCTCCAGACAGTCGAAGTAGCCGGGAAAGGTCTTCGCCACGCAGCCGGGTTCCCGGATCGCGATTCCCGGCACCCGCAGTCCGATGAGAGCAAAGCTCATGGCGATGCGGTGGTCGTCGTAGGTCTCCACCGTGCCGCCCCGCACCTCCGAGGGTTCGATGACGAGGCCGTCGGGCCGCTCGGCGACGCGCCCGCCGAGCCGCCGCAGCTCGGTAGCAACGGCGTGCAGACGATCGCTTTCCTGCAGGCGCGCATGGGCGATGTTGCGAATGATCACCGGCGACCGGGCAAACGGGGCGATCGCCGCCAGCGTCGGAGCCGTGTCCGAGATGGCGTTCATGTCGACCTCGATCCCCGTCAGTGCGGCACCGCCGCGAACCTCGACGAAGTCGTCTCCGCGAACGACCCGGGCGCCCATGCGCTCGAGTACGTCAGCGAAGGTCACGTCGCCCTGCAGTGAATCTCTACCGAGGCCCGGAACCCGCACCCGTCCCCCCGTCAGCGCCGCCGCAGCCAGGAAGTACTGCGCACTCGATGCGTCCGGCTCGATACGATAGGCGCGCCCGCAATAGCGCTGCGGCGGCACGGCGAACGACCGGTAGCCGTCGCGTTCCACGTGCACGCCGAACGCCGCCATCATCGCCACCGTCATATCGACGTACGGGGGAGTCACCAGCGAACCCTCCACCGCGATGCGCACGCCGTGACGCGCGTATGGTGCGACCATGAGCACCGCGGAGAGAAACTGACTGCTGCGGGAACCGACGATCCGCGCGTTACCGCCGAGAAGACCGTCGGCCTCCACCAGTACGGGCGGCGTGCCGCCCCCACTCTCGCTGCGCGCGCGCCCCCCGAGCTGCCCGAGGGCGTCGAGCAGATCCTGGATCGGGCGCTCCCGCATGCGCGCGCTGCCGTCGACGCGGAACCGACCGTGGCCGAGACACAGTGCCGCCACGATAAACCGCATCGCCGTCCCGGCATTGCCGACGAAAAGATCCGCGGTCGCTGCCGGCACCGCGCCTCCGCAGCCACGCACGCAACAGCGCTCGGCACCCTCGGTTACCGCGACGGCGATCCCGAGACGGTGCCAGGCATCGAGCATGAAGCGCGTGTCGTCGCTGAAGAGCACGCCATCGAGCGTCGACTCGCCCTCGGCAAGAGCGGCAAGAAGCACCGCGCGATTGGTGATGCTCTTCGAACCGGGAACCCGCACCTCGCAATCGGGCGCCCGTTGCAGCGGAACGATGACGCGCACGTCCGTACTCACGGCGCCCCTCCCCCGCCGGCCGCGAACCACGACCGGCGCGCCGCCTGCGCACGCGTCAGGATCGCCGTCACTCGCGTGGCGTCCTGGGCGGCAACGGCGGCCCGCAATTCGGCCACCGCCCCCTCGAAGCCGACGATCGCCGCCTCGACCGCGGCCGCGTTACAGAGAAAGATGTCGGTCCAGGTCTCCGGCAAGCTGGCGGCCACCCGCGTGACGTCCCGCAGGCTCGGCCCACCCCACCGCTCCAGCGTCGCATCCTTATCCAGGATCGCCGTCACCGCACTGAAGGCCAGGACGTGCGGCAGATGGCTGGTCCATGCCAGCACGGCGTCGTGCCGCTCCGGCAGCATGGTCTCGACGCGCATCCCGACGGCCTCCCACAGCGCCCGGATACGAGCTACGGCCGCGGGCGTGGAACGCGCGCCCGGGGTCAGCACGCAGCGACTGCCGCGAAACAGTTCCGCGGTCGCCGCCGCCGCCCCCGAACCCTCGGTGCCCGCGATCGGGTGCGCCCCAACGAACGCCGGACCCGGCGCCAACGCCGCTTCCACCGCGGCAACCACGTGAGCCTTGACGCTGCCGACATCGGTGACGACGGCCCCCGGCCGGAGCGCCGGACCGCACTCCGCGGCAACCGCCGCACAGGCACGCACGGGCACCGCGAGCACCAGCAGGTCGGCATCGCGCGCCGCTTCGGCGGGATCGTGGCTGTAACGGTCGACGATGCCGCGCTCCAGCGCCGTCCTTAGGTTGGCCGCGCCGCGCCCGAGACCGACGATCTCGCCGACCACGCCGGCGGCGCGGGCAGCCAGCGCCAGCGAACCCCCGATGAGGCCGACGCCGGCGACGGTCATGCGCTCAAAACGCATCGACACCCGCTACTCCCTGGCGCAACACCTGTTCGAGCGCGGCGACACAGCGCGCGTTCTCCTCCGCCGTACCGACGGTGACCCGCACGTGCTCCGGAAAGCCGTACACACCCATGGGCCGCACGATGACACCGAGCCGCAGCAAGGCGTCGTAAACGCGCACACCGTTACCGACCCGCACCATCATGAAGTTCGCCCAGCTCGGCACCGTCTCGAGCCCGATGCGTTCGCACTCCCGCCTCAGGTAAGCCATGCCCTCGCGATTGCACGCTCGTGTCCGCTCCACATGGGCGTCGTCGTCGAGCGCCGCCAGCGCCGCGATTTGCGCCAGACTGCTCACGTTGAAGGGCTGACGCACGCGGTTCATCACCTCGACGAGCTCTGGCTGCGCGACGCCGAACCCCACCCGCAACCCGGCCAGACCGTAGATCTTAGAGAAGGTCCGCAGCGTAATGAGCAGCCGCCCCGGCCGGTGATACGTTAACGAGTCCGGATACTCGGGGTCGTCCACGAACTCGAAGTAGGCTTCGTCCATGACAACGATCGCCTGCGCCGGCAGGCCGACGAGAAACTCGTCCCACTGACGGCGACGAAAGATCGTCCCGGTCGGGTTGTTGGGATTGGCGAGAAAGACCATGCGCGTTCCCGGTCGCACGGCGTCGGCAATCGCTTCCAGATCGTGCGTGTAGCTGCGCAGCGGCACGAGATGCCCGACGCACCCGGCGGCCTGTACGACGATACGGTAGATGGCGAACGCCTGGTCGGCGATAACGGCCTCGTCGCCCGGCTGCATGAAGGTCCTGACCGCAAGCTCGATGATCTCGTTGGAGCCGTTGCCGACGATGACGGCCTCGGGCGAGACGCCGAGTTTCTTGGCCAGTGCGCGCTTCAGATAAAAGCAGTTGCCGTCCGGATAGCGGTGGATGTTAGGTAGCGCCCGCTGGATCGCCGCGAGCGCTTTCGGCGACGGCCCGAGCGGGTTCTCGTTCGACGCCAGCTTGATCGAATCGAACACGCCGTACTCGCGTTCGAGCTCCTCGATCGGCATGCCGGGCGGATAAGGAGCGAGTCCGTGAATGTGCTCGGGCACGAGTTGTCGAATGTCGATGGTCATGTTTCTCTCCCATCAAACCGGCGGCAACGCCGCCGGATACGACCCCAGAACCCGCACGAACAGACAGCGCCTGGCCAGAGCCGCCAGCGCACGAGCCACGCGCGGCTCGCCGGCGTGACCCACCAGATCGAGGAAGAACACGTACTCCCACGGCCTGCTCTTCAGGGGCCGCGACTCGATGCTGCACAGGTTGACGGCATTGTCGGCAAACGGCTTCAAGATGCGGTGCAGCGCCCCGGCCTCGTGCGGGGCGCCGAGCACGACGGACGTCTTGTCGTCGCCGCTCGGACGGCCGACACCGTCGCGGCCGATCACCAGGAAGCGCGTGTAGTTGTTGGGTTGGTCCTGAATGCCCGCCGCGAGAATCCGCAGACCGTAGCGCTCGGCGGCCATCCGCCCGGCGATCGCCCCTGCCCGGGGGTCGCGCGCGGCGATCTCCGCGGCGTGCGCGTTGCTCGCCGCTTCCACTTGCGGCACGCACGCAAGATGACGGGCCAGCCACTGGCGGCACTGACCTAGCGACTGCGGATGGGAGACGATCCGCCGGATGCCGCCCAGGCCGCGGGCACGACCCATCAGGCAGTGCTCGATACGCAACTGCGTTTCCGCCTTGATCGACAGCGGCGATTCGACCAGCCGGTCGAGAGTCGCCGTCACCACGCCCTCGGTCGAGTTCTCGACCGGCACAACACCGTATTCGGCCCGCTGCTGCTCCACCTCGTCGAAGACCGCGGCGCACGAATCCACCGGCACCACGGCGGCCAGCGACCCGAATTGCTGCTGCACCGCCTGATGCGAGAACGTTCCCAGCGGCCCGAGGCAGGCTATGCGAAGCGGCTGCTCCAGCGACAGACACGCCGCGATCACCTCGCGGAAGATGGGACGCAGACGCGCGGCGTCCAACGGCCCCCCGGTTGCGGCTCCGAGGCGCTGCAGGATGCGCTTCTCGCGGTCGGGGGTGTAAACCGTCGCCTGGTGATGGTGCTTTTGCTGGCCGATCTGCACCGCCAGGCTGGCGCGCCGATTCAGCAGCGCCAGCAGGCGGTCGTCGATGCGGTCGATTTTGGCGCGCAGGGCATCAATCGAGGTCGCGCGCGGCAAGAGGCTCCCCCGAAGACACCGGCCGATTGCACCGGCCACGAACGTCGGCCCACCCGACCGACGGCGTCGTGACGTTGATTCTACTCGGCGTCTTCATGGATTCGACAAACGATGGCTGTTGGTACCGCATGCCCGAACGGAATGCAACGATTGTTACGCGGCGTCAACCGCCAGACGCCAGAAGGCGTCGGCCCTGCGGATGACGTCCTCGGCCTCGGGCGACGTCCACCGCAGCCCCGCCATGCCGCGACACCAGGTCATCTGGCGCTTCGCCAGCCGCCGCGTCGCCTGCGCCATGTGGTCGCGCGCGGTCGCCAGATCGCACTCCCCGCGCACATACGCACCGATCTCGCGATAACCCGGGCTGCGCAACGCCGGCAACGCCGCATCGTACCCGGCCGCGAACAGCCGCCGCACCTCCTCCACCAACCCGTCGCGGATCATCGCCTCGCAGCGCACCGCGATCCGGGCGTACAACTCGGCACGCGGCAGAGTCAGCCCGAGCAGCAGCGCCTCGACGTCGCCGCCCTGGAAACCGTGCGCGGATTGCCATGAGCTGAGCGGACGTCCGCTCAATTCGTACACTTCGAGCGCCCGCACCTGCCGCACCACGTCGTGCGGATGCAGCCGCGCCGCCAGCGGCGGGTCGACCGTCGTCAGGCGCGCGTGCAACGACCCGGGCGCGGCGGCCTCGGCGGCAGTCAGCCGCGCTCGCACCGCCGGGTCGCGCCCGGGTACCGGCACAAGACCGCGCACAACCGCCTTCACGTACAGCCCCGTCCCGCCCACCAGCAACACGCGCTTGCCGCGCGCCGCGATATCCGCGATCGCAGCGCCGGCCAATTCCCGAAAGCGAGCGCAATCGAAATGCTCGTCCGGAGCGACGACATCGATCAGGTGGTGGCGCACGCGCGCCTGTTCCGCTGCGGTCGGCTTGGCGCTGCCGATGTCGAGCCCGCGATACACCTGCCGCGAGTCCGCGTTGACGATCTCGGCATCGAGCGCCGCGGCAACGGCGAGCGCCACCGCGCTCTTGCCGACTGCCGTCGGGCCAAGAATCGCCACGATCCGCGGGGGCCGGCAGCTGAAATCTGCAGTCCGAGAAGACATGGAGCACCGTGCGGGCAATTGGACTGTCGGGCCGTCAGGTTGTTAGCAACTCAGGGGGCCGCCCGGTAGGCGGCCAGGCCGCGGCCGCTTCGCCCCGGACTCGCCCCCGTTTCCCTCACGTGCGTCGGAACAAACGTTCCAGATCCCGCCGCGGCAACGTGACGAACGCCGGACGCCCGTGGGGGCAGTTCGTCGACAGCTCGATGCCGTCCATTGCCGCCAGCAGCGCCTGCACCTGAGTTCCCTTCAAAGCCTGGCCGACGCGCACCGCGCTGTGACAGGCGAGCCGGGCAATCACCGCCTCGGCTGCCTGCGCAATGCGACGCGAACGGCCGACCTCGGTTAGCTCCTCGGCCAGGTCGCGCACCAGCACTGCCGGATCACTGTCGCCCAGCAACGCCGGCACCGCCCGCACCGCCACCGTACTGCCCCCGAAACCGTCGAGCTCGAAGCCCAGATTCTCGACGTCGCCCCTGGCCTCCTCGAGCAGCGCCGCCGCCGCCGGACCGACGTCCACCACGACGGGCACCAGCAGGCGCTGGCGGGCCACGCCCCCGGCAACGTATGCGCTTCGCAGACGCTCGAACATCACGCGCTCGTGCGCCGCGTGCTGATCGATCACCACGAGAGCATCGGCGGTCTCGCACACGAGGTAGCCCTCGAAGGCCTGACCGAGCACCCGCAGGCGGGCGAAGAAACCCGGTGACTCCGCCGCAGCCGAGCCGCTGCCCCCCTCGACGACAACTGCACGCGGCCCGCCACCGGCAGGCATCTCCGCCGTTAACGGGCCGGGGCTGCCGTGAACGATCGCCCAGGAACCCGTCAGCGGCGCCGCGGACATCGCCGGCATCGTGTCGGGCCGCCACGGCGGCAACGGCGGCCGCAAACCCAGACCTAACTGCGCCGCCGTCATGGCCGCCGCGGCCGCTTCCGGCGCCGCCTCTTCCACCTCCGGCAGTGGCGGCCGATAGGCGCGCAACCGGTCGTGTACCGCACGCGTGATCAGATCGTGTACCGCCCCACCGCGCCGAAAGCGGACTTCCGACTTCGCCGGATGGACGTTGACGTCCACCTCGTCCAGCGGCACCTCGATGAACACCGCCACGGCCGGATAACGGCCGTGCATGAGCAACGTGCTGTACCCCGCTACGAGCGCATGGCTCACGAGTTTGTCGCGCACAAAGCGGCCGTTGACGTAAGTAAAGATCTGCCGGGCCGACGGAAAGCTCACCTGCGGGTTGGTAAGCCAGCCATGGATGCGACCCGCCGCGCCACGGCACTCGAAAGCTAGCATCCCTGCCGCGCGCTCGCGGCCGAAGACCTGCGCCACTCGCTCGGCACCATCGCCGACGGCGGCATACTCCAACAGCATCCGCGTCCCATGCCGCAGCGTAAAGCCGACTCTCGGCCAGGCCAGTGCCGTACGCGTCAACAGCTCGCTCACATGACCCACCTCGGTGGCCGGCGCCTTGAGGAACTTGCGGCGCGCCGGCACGTTGCCGAACAGGTCGACCACCTCCACTCGCGTCCCTGCCGCCGCACCGATTATTCGCTGGTCGACGATCTCCCCGGCGCGCACAACCACCTGCGCGGCACTCAGGTCCACGGGCCGCCGGGTCGTCAAAGTCGTGGTCGACACCGCACCAATGCTCGCCAGCGCCTCGCCCCGAAAGCCCAGCGTGCGGATGCGAAACAAATCGTCGGTCGTGCGCACCTTGCTGGTCGCGTGTCGCGCGAACGCCCGCGGCGCGTCGTCGGCACTCATGCCCTCGCCGTCGTCGATCACCGCAATGACCCCGAGCCCCGCGTCTTCAAGCTCCACCCGCACCTGCGTGGCTCCCGCATCCAGAGCGTTCTCGACCAGCTCCTTGACCACCGATGCCGGCCGCTCGACCACCTCCCCTGCCGCAATCTGCTCGGCAACATGCGGCGGCAGCACCAGAATGAGCCCCTCCCCAGGCGCGCCCACAAGATCAGCCTGCCGCACACTCACAACAGATACTCCGCACGCTTTGCCGCCAGCCACGCCCGCACCTCGTCGCGCTGGGCTTCGAACCCGGACCGCTCGAGTTGCCCGCAGGTCAGCCCCTCACTGTACTCGAGTCCCGGTTGCACGAACGGATCGACCCGGTGCAATCCCGCCACGAGAACCACGGCAAGTTCAAACGCGTGGAAAAGCTGACCCATCGTGAAAGCGTTCAGCTGCGGCAGCGTAATGACGCCGACCGGGCACCCGTGCACGCCCAGGGCAATCTCGGTGGCACGCTGCGAGGCGTTGAGCAGTTGGCCGAGACCCACGCCGCCCAGGTACCCGATGCCCTCGAGATCCGCGTAAGCTGCGGGCGCCGACACCTCCCGCCCATGGTCGTCGACGCGAATCATCAGGACCACCTTATCGCGCGGCCCTTCGACGAAAAGCTGCAAGACCGAGTGCTCGTCCGTCGCGCCGACGGCAACCAGCGGGGTCTGACCGACATGCACCTTCGCACCATCCAGCGTCTTGGCCTTGCCGAGGCTCTCGGCCCAGAGCTGCACGAACCAGGCACCGAATCCGCGGAGTCGCTCGCAGTAAGGCATCAGCACGCAGACGTTGCGACCGTGCCGCGTCGCCAGCAGGAACAGCAGCGCCGCCAGCAGATAGACGGGATTGCGCCACACCTCCGTCGGCTCGCAGCGGGTGTCCATCCATGCCGCGCCGGCGACAACGTCGTCGATACGTGCCCCACCGACGGCGGCCGGAAAGAGGCCCGCCGGACCGAGCACCGCGAACCGCCCACCCACCCCCGGGGGCATCGGCAGGGCCCGGAAACCCTCGTCGTGGACTATCTGCCGCAGCGAGCCGGCCTCCGTGTCGGTGGTAATCACGATCCGGCGCCCGTAGTCGACGGCCCCCAGACGCCGCAACAGCAGATCGCGCACGACCAGGAACTGCGCCATCGTGTCGGCCGTCTCCCCGGACTTGCTGATCACGTTGAACGTCGTTCGTTCGAGGTCGAGGCCATCCAGCAGACGGCCGAAGCTGCACGGGTCGACGGTGTCGGCGACCACCACTCTGGGCGACCCCCCCGCGAGCGCATCGACCAGCGCACGGGCGCCCAGCGCCGATCCGCCGATGCCGAGCACCACGATGGTGTCGCATTCGGGCCGGACCTCGGCGGCGAGTCGTTTGGTCTGGGCGACAAGACTCTTCCGATATGGCAGGTCGAACGCCGCCATCGCGCCGGCATCGCGCCGCGCCCGGAACGCGTATATGGCCTCGGAAAGGCGGACCGACAACGATTCCACCTCGTCGCGTGCCACCCCCTCGGACCCGATGATGTCGGCCATCATGCCGTTGACGTCGAGCCGCGCGCTCATCGCCTCGCGCGTCGCCCGGCGACGGTAGTCCGGCATGCGCGGTTCCTACCACCCACCCCGCACCATTACAAGGAATCGCCGGCGCCACCCCACAGCACCTGACCAGTCAAGCCACCCACCTCGGACGGAGCGTCACGCCGAATGACGCTCTGCCGTGTGGAATTGACACCCAACTACCCAAACCGAGCCGCACGGCCGCCTCCGGAGTCGCGGGCAAAATGCCCGGACACTGGCACCGCGATTGCTTTCACCCACAGGTCACGCACTTCAGAGAGAGGAGCTCGCATAATGCATATCGTCGATGGTGTGGTGCACGTATCCTTCGCCGGCGGCGGAGTGTTTCTTCCCGCGCGCAGTGTCGCGGACCGGAACCGCGTTGAGGCTACGGTGCAGGATCGCATGCGCGTCACCGACCGCGTCCAGGTGCTGAGCGGCGGCCAGCGCTGGGAGGTTCGCCGCGTGCACGCGATGCAGCCGATCGAATGCCACGGTTGCGGGACGGTTACCGATTCGGCCTGCTTCGGAGACGGGGTTGTATTCTGCGTGGCATGCGCCCTGATCGCTCCCGACGAAGCTAAACGGCATCTCGATCTCACCGGCTGGGACGAAGTCTAGACCACTACAAGACCTCGACGTTATCGACGCAAAGCTGACGCCGGCCCGGTTCGCTGCCAAGGTGGACCGGGCCGCTGTGTTTCCGGCGCACAGGCGCGGCAGCAGGGTCGGCACGGCCTTGATCCCTGCGCGGTAACCCCGCATAAGTTCAACGGCGGAGGTTAGACTTGAACAAGATCCTCACCTGGACGGCGGCGCGGCGTCGCGTCGCCACCTGGCGGCGCCAGGGATTGCGCGTCGTCTTCACGAACGGCTGTTTCGACATCATCCACCCCGGACACGTGCGCTATCTGCGCGCCGCGCACCGGCTCGGCGACGTGCTCGTGGTGGGTATCAACAGCGACACCTCGGTGCGCCGTCTCAAAGGCCGGTCGCGCCCCATCGTTCCCGAAGGGGCGCGTTGCGAGGTGCTCGCCGCGCTGGAAATGGTGGACGCCGTCGTGCTCTTCACGGAGAACACCCCGTACGAACTGATCCGGGCGATCCAGCCCGACGTGCTGGTCAAAGGCGGCGACTGGCAGCCCGACCACATCGTCGGGGCGGATATCGTCCGTGCCCGCGGCGGCAAGGTGCGCGCGCTGCGCTTCGCGCGGGGTTACTCGACGACAGGGCTGGTGGAAAGGATACGGGACGGGCGGAGGGATTGAGGGCCGGGGGGCCGGGAGGCGTCAGGCGGCCTTGGCTACCTTGCCGGAGCGGATGCAGCGGGTGCAGACGAGCAGCCGTCGGACGCCGCCGCCGACCTGCGCTCTCACACTTTGCAGGTTCGGCGCCCAGGTGCGTTTGCTCTTGTTGTTCGCGTGACTGACGTTATGACCGACTGAGCTGTGCTTGCCACAGATTTCGCAGCTTCGGGCCATTGGTGGGGTCTCCTGAGGGCTTGTGGGCCTGGGGGCTTCCTTGAATCAACCGGGGTGTTTGCCTAGCCAATGGGCGGAGGGATGTCAAAGGCATTCTTCCGCCTGCGACCGAGACCTCACGCCCCGCGCGCGATCGCGTCTATCTCCACGCGGGCACCGCGAGGTAGCGCGGCAACCCCGACCGTGCTGCGCGCCGGATACGGCGGCGCGAAGAACTTCTCGTAGAGCGCGTTGACGCGAGAGAAATCGTTCAAGTCGGTCAGGTATATCGTCGTCCGCACGACGGCGCCGGGGCTCAAGGCGGCGGCGGCAAGTACGGCGCGCAGGTTCTCGAGCACCCGAGTTGTCTCCGCCTCCACGCCGCCGGCAACGAGTTCCGCGCGCACGGGATCGAGTCCGATCTGCCCGGAGCAGAAAACGAAATCGCCGCTGCGCACGGCCTGGGAGTATGGACCGATCGCCTGCGGTGCGGCGGCAGTGGCGATCGGCACGGGAGAGGTGTGGGGGGCTGCGGGATGCGTGGGCATAGGAGGCTCCGGGGTATGAGATTGTCGTTTATTGCAGGTCGTTGTGCGCCGCACGTTGCTCGCCGAGCAGTCAGCCGCGGGCGCGGGCCACTTTCATCACCCCGCGCACCTTGCCGATAGCCCGGATCACGCGGTTGAGCTGGTCGACGCTGTTAACGACGACGTCGAAGGTATTGAGGGCCTTTTTCTCGGGTACGCTGCGGATCTGCGCGCCGCTGATGTTAACCCCTGTCGAACTGATCGCCTTGCTGATCGCCGCCAGCAGGCCCGGCTCGTCGATGCATGCCACTTCCAGCGTCACCGGGCGTGGTCCGGAGGCACCGTCGTCCCATACGGCCTCGACGCGCCGCTCGGGGTCGCTCTCCAGCACCCGCGGACAGTCGATGGCATGCACGGTGACACCGCGCCCCCGCGTGACGAAACCGAGAATGCGCTCCCCGGGCAGCGGGGCACAACACTTCCCGAACCGCACGAGCATGTCTTCAACTCCGCTGACGCGCACGCCGGCAGGGCTCTGTCGGGCAATCCGCCGGAACAAGCGGCGCAGCGGGCTTTCGTCGACGGGCCCCTGCTGCAACGCTTCCGCGGGCAGCAGGTGAGCGAGCACCTGGTGTGTCGTCAGCTTCCCGTAGCCGATGCTCGCCAGGACGGTCTCTTCGTCCTTCTGCCCCAGCGCAGCGACGACCTGGGTAAGCCTGCCGTCCTTGCGCAGCCGGCCGAGATCGAGGCTGTGGCGCGCCAGATCGCGCTCGATAATTTCCCGTCCGAGCGCGACGCTGCGCGTCCGCTGCTGGTACTTGATCCAGTTGCGGATCTTCTGCTTGGCGCGGCTGGTCTTGACGAAATTGAGCCAGTCCTTGCTCGGCGTCTGACTCGCCGTCGTGATAATTTCGACCGTATCGCCGCTGTGCAGATGGTAGCGCAGGGGGACGAGCCGGCCGTTGACCCGCGCCCCCGTGCAGTGGTGCCCCACCTCGGAGTGGATGCGGTACGCGAAGTCGATGACCGTCGAACCCTCGGGGAAGTTAAGCAGGTCGCCCTGCGGCGTGAAGACAAACACCTCTTCGCTGAACAGGTCTTCCTTGACCGAACGCAGGAACTCCTGCGGGTCCTGCGTGTTTTGCTGCCACTCGAGGAGCTGGCGCAACCAGGTGAAGCGCTGCGCATCGTCCTCCGCCTGGCGCCGCCCGCCCTTGTATCGCCAGTGTGCGGCGATACCGAACTCGGCAACCCGGTGCATGGCGTGGGTGCGGATCTGCACCTCCATGCGTTCGCCGTACGGACCGATCACCGTGGTGTGCAGCGATTGGTACATATTCTGTTTCGGCAGGGCGATGTAATCCTTGAACCGGCTCGGGATGGGCTTCCAGTGAGCGTGCACGACGCCGAGCGCGCCGTAACAGTCGCGCACGGAGTCGACCAGGACACGGAAGGCGACCAGATCGTAGATCTGGTCGTAGAGGAGGTTCTGCGTCTGCATCTTCTGGTAGATGGAGTAGAAGTGCTTCGGCCGACCCGTCACTTCGGTCTCGATACCGTTATCCGCCAGTCGTTTCGACAGGATACCGATCACCTCGTGGATGTACTTCTCGCGCTCGGCTCGTTTCTTCGCGACGTTGCGCTTGAGCTGGTAGTAGACCTCCGGGTGCAGGTAGCGCAGGGAAGCGTCTTCGAGCTCGCTCTTCATCCAGTAAATGCCCAGCCGGTGCGCCAGCGGCGCGTAAATCTCGAGCGTCTCCTGCGCGATCTCGTGCTGCCGCTCGGGGGACAGGCTCTCCAGCGTGCGCATGTTGTGCGTGCGATCGGCCAGCTTCACCAGAATGACCCGAATGTCGCGCGCCATCGCCACGAGCATCTTGCGGAAGTTCTCCGCCTGTTTCTCCTCGCGGCTGCTAAAATTCATCTGGCTGATCTTGGTTACACCGTCCACCAGAGCAGCCACGTCGCTTCCGAAGTGATCGCGGATCTCGTCAATCGTCGTCAGGGTATCCTCGACGGTGTCGTGGAGGAGACCGGTGACGACGCTGGGCACGTCGAGCTTTAGGTCGGCAATCAGGCCCGCCACCTCGACGGGATGCGTGAAATAGGGTTCGCCGGAAGCGCGGCGCTGCCCCTTGTGCACGCGCACGGAGAAATCGTAGGCCCGGCGCAGAACCTCGATGTCGGCGGCGCTATCGTAGCCGCGGACGCGGTCGATGAGGGCGGGCAGGTTCATGGATCGCAGACCGCGTCTGCCCCGTACCGCTCGCGCACGGCGGCAAGGACATGCTCCGCAAGCTCGTCGGGGGTGGCGCGGTCGGTATCGAGGACGATGTCGTAGATCGAAGTGTCGCCGAGGTCGAAGCCGTAGATATCCCGGTAACGGCCGGCGTCGGACGCCTGGCGCGCTCGATTCTGCTCCAACACGTGCTCCCAGTCGCTACCCTCGCGCTGGCCGACGCGCTGGGCCCGCACGGCGTCACTGGCGGTCAGGAACACCTTGAGCGCATCGACGCCTTCCTGGCGGGCGACGAAAGCGGCCAGCCTGCCTTCGAGTATGGCATTGCCGGCACAGGCATATGCGGCCATGCGCGCGTCCAGATCGCGGTCGATCGAATGGTCCTGCTCCGAAAGGCGGTTGAACTCCGCCAGCGAAATACCGCGCTCGGCGGCTGCCCGGCGGTACAGGTCGCCCGCGTAGATGTGCGGCAGGCCCAGCCGGGCACTCAACAGCTTTGCCACCGTCGTCTTGCCGCTCCCCGGCGTACCCGAGATCGTGATCAGCATCACCTTTCGATAGTAGCCGGATCGACCGGTGGCAACAACGCGGCCCGTCGGCCGGCCAGACGGTCCCGGTGGGAACCGACAAGCGCCTCGGAGATCGAGCGCCCCCGGGCGTCGAGCCCACTGGCCCTGCCTCTACAACCTTGGTATCAACCGGCCGATGCGGCGCATCGAGTCGAAGATCCGCACCTCCGATCCGGAGTTCCAGGCGAACCGCGCCTACCAGGAGGGACTCGCCACCGAATTGCGGTCGCGCCTCGAAACCGCGCAGGCTGGCGGACCCGAAGAGCTGCGCCGCCGCCATAAGGAGCGGGGCAAGCTGCTCGCGCGCGAGCGCATCGACGCCCTGCTCGACCCCGATACTCCTTTTCTCGAAATCGCCCCGCTGGCCGCATGGGGCCTCTACGGCAATGAAGCGCCGGCCGCCGGAATCGTCACCGGCATCGGCGTCATCCACGGCCGCGAGGCCGTTGTCGTCGCCAACGACGCCACCGTCAAAGGCGGCACGTATTATCCCCTCACGGTCAAGAAACATCTGCGGGCTCAGGAGATCGCCTTCGAGAACCGGTTACCCTGCGTCTATCTCGTCGACTCCGGCGGCGCCTTTCTCCCTCTGCAGGCGGAGATCTTCCCCGACCGCGATCACTTCGGACGCATCTTCTACAACCAGGCTCGCCTGTCGGCGGAACGCATCCCACAGATCGCCGTGGTCATGGGCTCGTGTACGGCGGGCGGGGCCTACGTACCGGCGATGTGCGACGAAACCGTCATCGTGCGCGGCACCGGCACGATATTCCTCGGCGGGCCGCCCCTGGTGAAGGCAGCCACCGGCGAAGAGGTCACGGCCGAGGAGCTGGGCGGCGGCGACGTCCACACCCGCATCTCCGGCGTCTCCGACCACCTCGCCGCCAATGACCACCACGCCATCGAGCTGACACGCTCGATCTTCCAAAGCCTCGGCCCGACCACCCGCACCACCCTGGATTGCGAGGCGCCCGAGGACCCGGCTTACGACCCGCACGAGATCTACGGCATCGTCCCGCGCGATGCGCGCAAGCAGTTCGACGTTCGCGAGGTTATCGCCCGACTCGTCGACGGCAGCCGCTTCCACGAATTCAAGGCGCTTTACGGCACGACCCTGGTCACCGGATTCGCCCGCATCCACGGCTACCTCGTCGGCGTCGTCGCCAACAACGGCATCCTGTTTTCCGAATCGTCCCTCAAGGCCGCACACTTCATCGAGCTATGCGGGCAACGGAAGATCCCCCTCGTGTTCCTGCAAAACATCACCGGGTTCATCGTCGGCAAGCAGTACGAGCACGGCGGCATCGCCAAGGACGGCGCCAAGATGGTACACGCGGTCAGCACCGCCGCCGTACCCAGGTACACGGTGATGATCGGCGCCTCGAACGGCGCCGGCAACTATGGCATGTGCGGCCGCGCCTATCAGCCACGCCTGCTGTTCATGTGGCCCAACGGCCGCATCTCGGTAATGGGCGGCGAGCAGGCGGCAAGTACACTGCTGACGGTAAAACTGCAGCAGCTCGCCGCGAAGAAACAGACCATGACCCCCGAAGAACAGGCCGCGTTCACCGCCCCGATCCTCGCCAAGTACGAAGAAGAAGGCAGCCCCTACTACTCGACCGCCCGCCTCTGGGACGACGGCGTCCTCGACCCGGTCGACACCCGCGACGTGCTCGGACTCGCCCTGGCGGCGGCCCGCAATGCGCCGGTGCCGGACACGCGTCCGGGGGTCTTTCGCATGTAGAGGCCGGAAACGGGACTGTCGGATTGGGGCTAACCCCTAAGGACTCGCCACTCGCGTCTGGCCACCGCCCATGCCTGCCATCCGCCGCGTCCTCATCGCTAATCGTGGAGAGATCGCCGTCCGCATCATGCGCGCTTGTCGCGAGCTGGGGATCGCCACGATCGCCGTCTACTCCGAGGCCGACGCGCATGCGCCGCACGTGCTGTGCGCCGACGATGCCGTGTGTGTCGGACCACCGCCAGGCCACGAGAGCTACCTCAACATTCCGCGCATCGTCGCCGCCGCTCAGGGAACCGACGCCGACGCCGTCCATCCCGGTTACGGTTTCCTTGCCGAAAATGCCGCTTTCGCCGCCGCAGTCGAAGCTGCCGGGCTGACCTTCATCGGACCGAGTCCCCGGGCGATCGCGGCCATGGGCGACAAGACCCTGGCGCGGCAGACGGTGGCCGCCGCCGGCGTGCCCGTCGTCCCGGCTAACGAAGACCCACCTCGCGACGCCGAACAACTGGCCGCCGCTGCCGCAACCCTGGGTTATCCGCTGCTCATCAAGGCCGCCGCCGGCGGCGGCGGCAAGGGCATGCGCATCGTGCGCGCCGGCGCCGATTTGGCACAGTCGTTCAGTGCCGCCGCGCGCGAAGCTCTCGGAGCCTTCGGCGACGACCGCCTCTTTCTCGAACGCTACGTCGAGCGCCCCCGGCACGTCGAAGTGCAGGTGCTCGCCGACAACCACGGCAGCGTCGTACACCTCGGCGAACGCGAGTGTTCCATTCAGCGCCGCCATCAGAAGATCGTCGAGGAAACCCCATCGCCGGCCGTCGATCCGGCGCTGCGCCGCCGCATGACCGATGCCGCGCTCGCGGCGGCGCGCAGTGTCGGGTACCGCAACGCGGGCACGGTCGAGTTCCTGCTCGATGCGGACGGCAGTTTCTACTTCCTCGAGATGAACACCCGCTTGCAGGTCGAGCACCCGATCACCGAGCTGGTCACCGGCCTCGACCTCGTCCACGCACAGATTCGCGTCGCCGGCGGCGAGCCGCTCTGGGTGCAGCAGGACGACATCCGCCCGCGCGGCCACGCCATCGAGTGCCGCGTGTACGCCGAAGACCCGGCGCACGGATTCCTGCCGAGCCCGGGAACGATTCGTTATCTGCGCGAGCCGTTCGGGCCAGGCATCCGCGTCGACTCGGGCATCGCGGCGGGGTTCGCGGTGCCGCTGTACTACGATCCCCTGCTGGCCAAGATCTCCGTGTGGGGCGAGGACCGCGAGGCCGCCCGCCGGCGCATGCTCGGCGCCCTCGGGGATTGCGTGATTCTCGGCTGCATGACCTGCATTCCCTTCCTGATCGATATCCTCGAACACCCGGCGTTCGCCCGCGGCGAGACGCACACGCACTTCATCGAGGATCACATCCCAGCCTGGCCCGGGCGCACGCGGCACCAACTCGTGGCCGCGATCGCCGCCGCGATCGACAGCTCGCGCCGCACCGCAGTCGCGGCTGACGGCACCGCACCCGCAACGCCAGAGACTCCGTGGCAAACCCTCGGTCTGTGGAGGCTCGGCCGCGGATGAACCACCTCCACCTCCGCCTCGGCACGCGACACCTGCCGGCCACCGTCCAGCGCGACGGCGCGGCGTATCGAGTCACGATCGAAGACACGGAAAAGGTCGTCGAGGCGACGTACCTGGACGACAGCACGATGCTGTTGACGGTCGACGGCCGCCGCTACCGGGTAGCGATCGCGCGGCAGGGGCGCGAACGCTTCGTCGGACTGGCCGGGGAGGTCTACCATGTCGTCTCCGAAAGCGGCGCCGCTTCGGGGCACAGCCTCGGCACCGTCGCCACCCCCGAGGTCGTCTCGCCGATGCCTGGCAAGGTATTGGAGGTGCTCGTGCAACCCGGCGACCGCGTCGATGCGGGCGCCGGTCTGCTGATCCTCGAAGCGATGAAGATGGAGAACCGGCTGACCGCCGACGCGCCGGCGACCGTCACGGAGGTGCGCGTCACCGCCGGTCAGACAGTCGACGGAGGGCAGGTGCTCGTGGTGCTCGACTACGACGGCAGCTCGCGAGCTTGAGCAGCCCGCCACCGCAGGCCAAGAAGATACTCACCGTCGAGGACGCAGGGGGGACGCAGAGGCCGGTGAACGTACCGGGCCTCGAGAGGAATCGATCCTCTGCGGCCCTCCGCGTTCTCTGCGGTGAGCCCCGCCTTTCCCCCCGAGTTCGACACCGCGTAGACGCTCGTCCGGGACCCCGGAACTTCCGGGCGTGACCGGATCAGAAGATCTCCTCGATGCCGAGCGCGAACTTCGACATGGTTTCGCAGCCGCCTTCGTGCAGCAGGATCGCGTTCTCGTAACGGAAGCCGATCTGGTCCTGCGGGCAGACGTACTGCATCGCCGCAATCAGCATCTCCTTCTCCCGGTACACGTGCGAGCGGTCGGTCCAGTACGGCATCGCTTGATTCTGCTCGGCGCCGATCTTCCATTCGTCGCCCCACAGCCCGATCCCGTGCTCCACCGCGGGCATCACGAAGTCCGCGCACCCGCGTTCGGCAGCCAGCCCCGTGACCTCGGCGAGCATGCTTTCCGGCGTCATGCCCGGGCGATATGTCTTCAGCAGGTGCGCGATCAACGCCACGAAGTTGTCGGCATGCCAGCGCTGCCGGCTGGTGGCGGGTGCGAGCAAGTAATTGTGCGAATGATCGCCCAGGCCGAGCTTGAACATCGAGTGGAGGTCGAACATGCACGGTTCACCGCCCGCGAGCGGCTTATCCGTCGGCGGCGTGCACGCGCCAAGGGCCGTGCGCCAGCCGGTGGCGATCTCGTTGAGCCCGGCGAAGTTCCACTCCGACACACTGCCGGCGCGCCGCATGGCCAGCGCGGCAATGCCCGCCACCGCGGTCTCCGTCAGGCCGCGCCAGCCGCCATCCGCAATCGCCGCGCGAACGGCCTCGTGGCCGACGTCGCAGATCCGTCCGGCCTCGCGAAACCGATTGATCGTGCCCGCGTCCTTCACCAGAGAGAGCTGATCGACGATAGCGTGCCCGTCGACCAACTCGACGCTCGGCAGCTCGGCCTGCAGGGCCTGATACTCGTAGCGCGTCAGGTAACCCTCGGGCGTGTACACGGAGATGCCGTCTTCGTAAGCAACGCGCCCGCGCGCGCCGTCTATCCGTTGCTTGATCGCGTTGGCGATATTCGGGATCGGCTCCATGCCCGGCAGACCCGCGTAGCCGAGTACACGATCGGCGTCGATCCAGGTCTCGCTGCGGATACGATCGCCATCGAGGAGAAACGTGAACAGCGTCGGCATGCCCTCGGCCGGAACGAGCACGTAGCTGCGCCAGGGGACGAAGACGTCGAGCAGCCAGCTCAGCGTTCGCGGGCGCGTACCGAGATAAACGTCGATGCCGCCCGCCTGCATGGCGGCCTGCACGGCTCTAACGCGCTGCGGACAGTCGACGAAGAAGGGATCGGTACGATCGATAACGGCGAGCTTTCCTGCCATGGCGAGGGCTCCTTTCGATGCACGACCAGGACGCCGCGCCACCATGCTTGTTGGCAGAATGCCACACCGGTGTCGAGTCCGGCCCATCGCGGCCGCCCACTCGACTTCGTCGCTGCTTCACTCATCCCCGGGGGGCGGGCGTGTCGCCGGGATCGTGTCAGTCATCTTCCGGCGCGCTACCGACGGCAAGGCCCACCTTGTAAATCTCGCGACTGGTCATCTTACGCTCTCGCGCCAGCCTGCGGGCAACCTCCTTCAGGCTGAGTCCCTCACCGCGCAGCCGCACGATGGCGGCCGGCAGGCTCTCCTCCGGCGTCTCCGCCGCGCGCGGCTCCGCACCCGCGATAACCAGCACCACCTCGCCGCGCATCGTCTCGACAGGCCTGAGCCGCACCTGTTCGAGGACGACGCCGAGCGGACCGCGCACAACCTCTTCGAAGCGCTTGGTCAACTCGCGGCAGACGGCAACCGCGCGCTCGCCGAGAACCGCCCGGGCGTCAGCCAGACTGTCCGCGAGGCGGCGCGCCGTCTCGTAGACGACGACGGTGCGCGTCTCGCCGCCCAGGCGTTCGTAGAACCGCCGCCGGGCACCCGCGCGCGCCGGCACGAAGCCGTCGAAAGCGAACCGATCCGTGGGCAACCCGGCGACGCTCAACGCCGTCACCACCGCCGACGGACCCGGCACCGGCACAACGCTAATGCCCGCGGCCACCGCGGCGCGGACCAGACGAAAACCCGGATCGGCAATTCCCGGCGTCCCCGCATCCGAAATCAAGGCGATGCGCTTCCCACGTTGCAGTTCGGCCACCAGGCGCGGCGCCTTCTCGCGCTCGCTGTGGTCGTGGTAGCTGGTAAGCGGGGTCGCCACCCCGTAATGCACAAGCAATGCCCGACTGTGGCGAGTATCCTCCGCCGCGATCAGGTCCACCGTCTTCAGGACCTCGAGCGCCCGCAGAGAGATGTCGCCCAGGTTGCCGAGCGGCGTGGCAACGATAAAGAGGGTGCCGGACATGGAGGGCTTGGGGGTTCGGGGATTCGGGTCGTCAGGTTGTTGGCCCCCAGAGCGAACATCCGCGGATGTCGCAGATTTCGCGGAAGCCGATGGGCCAATGGTTGGGGCGACCACCACCCCTCCCGACCCAACCGCACTCGGATGAGCCTGGAGATCGTGCGGCTGAGGGAGCCATCTGGCCGCTCCCATCGGCGTCATCTGCGCCATCTGCGGATTCTTCTTTTCGGATTGGAACTAACACCCTGTATCACCGTCCCCAGTCACGGGCGTAGCGGAAATCCCGGTCTATGGTCCGCGCCGACACCTTGGCGATCACCGGCAGGCGGCGTTTGAACTGCGACCCGCGCACCATGCCGCTGACGCGCTCGACAAACGGCGCCGCGAACCTGGCCGCCAGCAACTCCGCCCGCGAGTAGCGCAGATCGACCATCAGATAAAGCAAGGCATCGACCTCGCGGTAGCCGAAGCCAAGCTCGGCCTCGTCGGTCTGCCCGCTCCACAGATCCGCCGAAGGCTCCTTGTCGACGATCTCCGGCGGCACGCCAATGGCCCGCGCCAGGGCCCAGACCTGCGTCTTGTACAGATCGCCAATCGGGTTCAGAGCCGAGGCCATGTCGCCGTACAGGGTCCCGTACCCGAGCAGCAACTCCGTCTTGTTGCTCGTGCCCAGCACCAACGCCCGCCAGCGCGCCGAGTGGTCGTAAAGAATTGTCATGCGTTCCCGCGCCATCTTGTTCCCGCGGCGCATGTTGTCGGCGTCGGGAAAGCGGGCGAAGTAAGCATCTATCTGTGGCGTTATATCGACCTGCAAACTCTCGATACCCGCCACGGCAATCACCGCATCGGCATGTTCCAGGCTCTCCGGACTCGAGGTGCGGTAAGGCATCTTGATCGCCAGGACGTTGGTCGGCCCGAGCGCCGCGGCGGCGAGCATGGCACTGACCGCCGAGTCGACCCCACCGGACAGCCCGACGACCACCCGTTCGACGCCCACCTTGCGGACTTCGTTGGCGACGAAGCCCGTCAGCACCCGCCGCAGCAAAGCCGGGTTGGTAGGAATGGGCACCCGCCCGCCGCTCGTATCCCGGGATGCAACCATAGGCACTCCGCGCAGTAACCGCTCGTCACTCGTCGTTCGCCGTCGGTCGCGTGCAAGCGAACGCCCTATCACTTCCCCGCGTCGTCACCGCCGGCTCCTTGCCGGTCGCGGATGCGCACCAGCTCGTGAATCGTCAGGTCGAGGTCCTCGTCACGCAGGAGCGGGGCCGCCAGGCGTTGCCGCCGAGCCGCCTTAAGGTTCACCGGCGCGACGATCATGTCTTCCTCGTAGTACTTCGCCTTGGCCAACCGCGCCCCGGTCGGGTCGACGATCTCCGACCCTCCCCAGAAGCCGACACCGTCCTCGAAGCCCGCCCGGTTCGCATACACGACGAACAAGGCATAAGTCTGCGCATACATCCGAATCAGCAGTTCCCAGTAGCGCGCGTTGTCATCCTGCTCGCGGTCGTCGCTGACACCGCGCAGCGGCGAACTCGAAGGGCAGATGACCAGCAACGCATGATCGAGCGCGACCAGATAAACCGCCGACGGGTGCCAGAAGTCCTCGCAAATCAACATCGCGCTCTGGCCACGCTGGGTCGCGAAGCTCCGAATACGGTCCCCGCGCGCGAAATAGCGCCCCTCGTCGAACAGACCGTAGGTCGGCAGATACGCTTTGCGGTGCACGTAGCGGATCTCGCCGTCTTCGAGGTAAGCGGCACTATTGAAGAACCGGTAGTCGGCGGTCTCCTCGACAAACCCCGCCACGATGGCTCCCCCGCGACTTAGCGTCCGCAACCGAGCGATCTCCGGGGCATCGATGCGCAGAGCCACCGTCGACACCATGTCCTTCAGGAAATAACCGCTCAGCGACAGCTCGGGGAACACGACCAGATCGGCACCGCGGGCGCGCGCCGCCCGGACGCGCTCCTCGTAGAGATCGAGGTTGAATTCGACGTCACCCAGCCGCGGATTCACCTGCGCCACCGCCACCACGAACTCGATGGGCCCCATAGCGCAAGTATCCCGAAGCCACCGGACGAAGACAAGCAACCGACCGGCACGCCGGCAGCCCGCGCGCCATCAGTCCGGATCGAAACGGTTCAGGCCGCCCCCTGACGTCACCGTGCCTGCACGTCCGACTCCTTCTCTCTCGGTCAGGCTCTCGAGCACGGCGCGATCGCTCGGCGTGTTGGCCACGAAGCGGCTGCCATCGGACAGTCGCCCGACAACGATACCTTTCTCCGGTGCACCGTCGCGCGCATAGACCACCGTGTACGTCTCGATCGTCCCCCGGCCTTGCGGCTCGGGCTGCAGTGGCGGGTGCGCCATGGCGTCGATTTCGGCCTGGTAACGAGCCGGATCCTCGCGCCGCCAGGTCGCGGCGTGCGGCGGCGGCGTGGCCGCATACACGCCCACGGCGTGCTTGGTCAGGTACCAGCCCAGGGCGGTGACCAGCCCCAGGGTATCCGGCGAGTTGCGTACCCGCTCCATCATCGTGGCGATCGCGTGAGTCGAGTAGTTGTTGCCGGGTCCGCCGTGGTACGCGAGTCCGCCGGTGACGGTCAAGGCGCGCGCGTCGTCGTCGCGGACACCGAGCATGTCGCGCCCGATCTGCACCGCGCACGGGAAGCAACTGTACAGGTCGAAATGGTCGATGTCGTCGATGCCCACGCCGGCCATTGCCAGTGCGGCACGACCGGCTGCACGGATGGCGGGAGAGCTACAGAAATCCACCCGATCCGTCGGGTACCAGAGATCGGTGGCGTCGCCGCAACCCCACAGATAGACCCATTTCGACTCGGGCACGCCGAGGGCGCGGGCCGTGCCGACCGAGGTCAACAAGAGTGCCGCACCCTGGTCGACCTCGATGATGGCGTTCATCCGCTTCGTGTACGGAAACGCAATCATTCGGTTCTCGTCGGTAACCTTCGTGATCTCTTCGGGATTACGCGCGTGCGGGAACCACGCTCCGGGGTTGCGGGCCGCCACCTCCGAGAAGCGGCTGTAAAGGGCGCCGATCCGTTCCCGATGCGCCGCCAGGCTGAGCCCGGTACGGGCCCGCAAAGCGTTTTCGAACAACGGATAGATCTGCACCGGCAGTTGCAACCCGTGGGTCATCTCGTGGTCGCTCGATCCGAGCCGAGCACTGCCAATCGTCTCCGGCGTGCCGTCGACGCCCCGGGACCAATCGAGAGTAACGCCGGCACGGCGAGCCCGCACCGCGGTGCTAATCGCTTCCGCTCCGGCAATCAGCGCGCAGCCCACGCTGCCCGCGGCGATTGCCGCCGCCAGCTCGTTGACGAGCAACTGCGGGGTGTTGCCGCCGACGTGGGTATAGATCTGTCTGGTGGGGCGGGCTTCGAGGAGCGCTGCCAGAGCGCCGGGAGCGTTGTTGTAGTGCCAACCGATGGTGTTGACCACGGCGACGGTATCGAGTTGCGCCAGCACGCCCGGGCCGGCCCCCGTATCCGCGGCTGCCAATCGCGCGCTCTCGGCCATGAGACCCAGCGGCTCGAACGCCACCGCCGGATCGACATCGCGTTGCGTGATTTGTCCCGCCCCGATCAGGACGGGCAAGCGATCGTCGCGCTTCACGTTATGGTTTCACAGGGCGCTGGGGCACAACCTTCGGCGCCGAGGGCTTGAGCGACGGCGCCTCCTGCTTCGTGAAACCGGCGGGCACCGTCAGCACGTCGGCAGGCGGGGTGGCCTTGATGACTTCCGTCACCTCGTTGATCGTCGTCACCGAGGCGGGTCCGTTCTTCATCGTAATCCTGGTGCGCAGGGGCATGCCCTTGACCTTGCCCAGAGCCGTTGTCAGCGCACCGCTCGGGCCGCCGGAGCCACCGACCGCATCGGCCATCGCCTCCGCAGCCCGTCGGGCCAACGGATCGTCAATCTCCTCGGTCACCCACATCGCCCCCGTGACCCGAGGACTCTGCACGGCATACTCCCTGGCGGTATAGCCGGCAATTTTCTCCTGTTTGCCGGTCGGCGCGACCGACACTTCTCCCCCGCCCATCATCTCCTCAACCATCTTGCGGGTCTGCTCCGACATTGCCGCCAACCGCTTCCGGCCAGATTCGACCTGCTCTCGCACCTCGTCGAACGACCGGGTGTAGTACGTCCGCGAAGCCTTGCTGCACAGGGTGACCGTGCGGGCGTCGAGATCGACAATGAACCGGCTGTCGGCGCTGTCCGTAACCCGCTTGTTGCCGGCCGAGTATTCCGTGGCCTCCTTGCTGCTGGCCTGCCCGTCGCCGCGATCGAAACTTTGCCGTTGCTTGATGATCAGGTCCATAGCCTGCGCGCCAGCCGGCACGGTAGCCGCCAGCACCCACGGCAGCAGATACAAGAGCCTTCGGTTCGTCATCCTAACCACCTCACTTAAGCGAGAACTCAGTACTCCGGCTCATTGATTCGGCAGCGTATTCCGTTCGCCCCGAGTAGCACCATCTTTCCGGCGGCGTATCGAGGGGCGGGGCCGCAAAGCCGCCCGCCAGGCTGCCCCTCGATACGCCCCTGAGAAAACGGGGCTACTCGGGGCGAACGGAAAGCGTCGCACGGAATACGTCGCCGTAATTGTGCCCATCACTACTTAACCGAATCGGGCCTCGACAGTCGAGCGCGCGGGCTCCGGGAGAGTTTTCGCCGCGGGCGCCCTGGCCCTACTCCGCCGCCAGTGGGTCGCAGGTCTCTTCGAGACCGTAAGGCCGCTCGTAGGACAGCCCGCCATCGCAGCGACCATCACAGAAGTTGCGAATCGTGCCGCCCGGCGACAGGAACTCGGCCGTCTGATCGAGCGCCGCCGGGATTACCATCTGGAAGCCGTGCGGGTCGCAGCGGTTCGGTTCGGCCTGCAGATTAGCCAGCGGTGGAATGAACGGCACATGAGCGGGATTATCGAGCCGGTACGAGCCGGTTTCGTAAGTAACGAGCGCCGACGGGACCGGTCCTGCAACATCGGGGATCTCGACAAGACCGGTCTGCAGCGAGCCGACGAGGCTCGGAAGTCCGAGCGTCCGTGCCGCGATCTCGGTACCCTGATTCGATACGGCCTGATCGAGGTACGCCGCCGTCATGAGGATGTTCTTGGCATTGGTGCCGGGCAGCGGGTTGGCGGTGATGTGAGTTGCGTAGCCGGCCGATTCGCCCCGTACCCAGAGCTCGTGGATGATGCCGATGAGCAGTGCCTGGTCGGCGGCATCGGTCACGCCGGTAAGCTCGAGAGCGCCCTGAAAGGGCAGGAACGGCGTCGCGCGCTGGAGGAGGATCGAGAAATTGATCGCCGGGATGGCGATGTGCGCGTTGACGATGTCGGGCGACAGCGCGGCGAACATCAAGCCCATGATGCCGCCGAGGCTGCCGCCGGAGTAGAAGGCCTCCGTGGCCGGGCCCGGCAAGGCACCAGCTCCGCCCGGTGCCACGAACGCCGGGTCGGCGTTGAACGACCCTTTCTTCATCATGCGCGCCAGCACCAGCGTGTTGAGCATGCCCTGACGCAAGCGGTCGGGCAGTGCCGCGAAGTTGCGCAGGTCGAGAATCACCTTACCGATGAAGGTTCCCAGCAAATCGCCGTCCGCGTCAGGCTGCGAAAGCCCGCGCCAGTCCGTAGCGCCGGCGACCAGATCGAAGTCCCAGAACGCCGCCGACCCGGCCACATCCTGCACCAGCCCCCGTCCGGTACCCATCAAGCCGTGCCCGAGGACGATCGGCGGCTTCGGACCGTCGGTCAGTACCGAACAGGGGATCGCGATCGTGAACGGCGGCGCCGTGAACCCGTTACGCTCGGGGACGCCCATGGCATCGACGTTCAGGAATGCAGGCGTATTGGGGGCTGTCATCGGGTCGCGCCCGAGGAAGAGTGGCACCTGATAGGTCCCTTCGACCACTCGCCACGCCCGGGCGCCCGGCTGCGAGCAGTCGAATTCCCTGACCCGATCGACGGTGAAGGTGCGCGCGCCGGCCTGCTCCTGCTCCGCCAACCACGCGAACGCCTGATCGCGCATCGACAACATCTGGCTGGTCAGACCGGTGTCGCTCTGGACCACGAAATCGAAGGCGAGGACGAGATCGCCACGCGCGATACCGGCAGCGGCAAGATGGGCAAATATAGACTCCATCGGGGCGCGCCGCGCGTTGACGGCCGGGATGTCCGACGGCCGGCCGTCACGCAAGGCCGCAAACACCGGCTCGGCGCTCACCGCACTGTCGTCGGCGTGGCGAAGATTGCGGGCCGCCACCACGTAACGGTGTCCGGGCGTCAAGCTGCGACCGGGCCGCAGAAAGATCACCTGACGGTCGGGATCGGTCGCCCGCGCATCCGTCTCGATGAAGTGCAGCACACGCTGCGGCGGATTCGCGGTCACATCGAGAAGGATCGTCGGGCTGTCCGCCTGCAGGGAGCGATCGTCGTATGTACGCAGCTCGGGCAGCAGGCGCGACGCATTCGACCGCACCGGATCGACACCTCCGGGGAAGGTCATCAGGATCTGTACGGTGGGACTGAACCCGTCGAGAGCCGCATAAGGAGCGGGGGAGAGAATGCGGCTGAACTGCTTCGGCATGCCGCCTTCGGGGAAGCGCAGCCGATAGCCGGTCGGTGTGTCGGCCGTCTCCAGAAAGCGGGAGGATGGATAAGGCAGTAGGCATGCAGCGGAGTTGAGGATCTCGCATTCGTCGGGCCGGTCGAGCGACACGAGATCGAAGGCCGCGGTGCCCCGGTCGCCGCCGTGCAGGACGGCGCCAAGCTTGTACACGCCGGCGGCCATGGCCGGCAGCACCCCGCGCAGCTCGTCGCCGGTGGCCTGCAAGGGGATGCTGACGCGCGAACCGTTGAGGGTCAGCGAGACGTCGGCGGGCGCCGTACCGGGCGGAACCCGCAACACGACGTCCACGTCTCCGGGCACGGAGAGCAGTCCGTCTGCGGGCTGCACGATCTCGGCCCGCGGGGGCACCGCCGTCGGCGTGGGTTGGGGCGGCGGCACCGGTGCACCGTCGTTGTCGCCACAGGCGCACAGGACAATCAGGGCGGCCATCGCCAGCCCCAGTTGAGCGCCACTCTTAACGGAGTGAATTCGTTCGGTCATGCAAACCCTCCCCCGCCACGAGTCGGATTGGCATACACTCCCGGCGCACCGGAGCCGATCCGCTCTCATACAATCGATCTTCCAACCATGTAAGGCCGGACGCGGAGAGTCAACCGCTCTCGCCGCCGGCTTGACAGCCTCGTATCCCGCCTCGTACGAGGCGGCGACATGGAATTGTGGGACGCCGTACTGCTTATCGTCGGGGGCGTAACGGCGGGGATCGTGAACACGCTGGCGGGAGCCGGCTCCCTGCTCACCGTACCGCTGCTGGTCCTGGCCGGCTTACCCGGCGGCGTTGCCAACGGCACCAACCGTATCGGCGTTCTGCTCCACAACCTGACCGCGGCGTGGCGCTTTCGCGCTGAAGGCGTGCCGGGGGTCCGGCAGGCACTGCCGATGCTGCTGCCGATATGTCTGGGATCTTTCACCGGGGCCTTCGCCATCGCCTGGGTGCCCGACGATCTGTTCGAGAAGCTCTTCGGCGTGCTGATGGTGCTGCTGTTGCCGCCCTTGCTCCACACGAGCGCGGGGGGAGTCCGCCAGCCGCGCCAGTGGTCGGCACCGGCGACCTTCGGGTTCTTCTTCCTCGTCGGTCTGTACGGCGGCGCGTTTCAGGCCGGCGTGGGGATCGCTTTGCTCTACGGTCTATCGTTCACCGGCTACGATCTGCTCCGCGGCAACAGCATCAAGGTCGTCATCAACGCCGCGCTCACGGCGGTTGCTGTAACCGTCTTCGCCCTGAGCGGTCAGGTGGTCTGGGTTCCGGCGCTGGTCCTGGCCGCGGGCTTCATCGTGGGCGGCATCATCGGCGTGCGCGTGGCCGTCTACGGTGGCGAACGGGTGATTCGCCCGGTCCTGGTCGCCGCCGTCATCGCGCTGGCCGGGCGGATGCTCGGGCTGTACTGACCAGGCTGCTCTCGACCGCGCGCGGGAGCTACTCCTTGTAAGTCGCCTTCGCCTGCGACAGGACGACGTTGCCGCGTTGCGTGACCGCCTGGACGATGGCCTCGCCCGGAGCGGTCTTCCACACTTTCGTAACGATCGTATCGCCCATGTACACCTGATCGGCGAAGCGCGTCGAAAGCGATATGAGTTTCGCCGGGTCGCCGCCGCACAAGCCTTTCAGGAGCGCGCGCCCGACAAACCCGTACGTGCACAGGCCGTGGAGAAAGGGTTTATCGAACCCGCCCATCTTCGCGAAGT
The DNA here is from genome assembly GCA_023150935.1 of Candidatus Binatia bacterium. Classification (NCBI taxonomy): domain Bacteria; phylum Candidatus Binatota; class Binatia (SeqCode); species Binatia bacterium. Next base: position 107,333 of record JAKLJW010000010.1, read on the forward strand.
CCGGATCGATGTGGATCGGGTTGCGGTCGCCGGACAGCCGGTAGATGGCGGCCTGTTCGGGGCGCGTAACGTCCTCGATGACGCAATCGGGCTGGCGGTCGGGCGGTTCGTTGAGGCCGGCGGTCGAGGGGCCACGCTCGCCGCCGAAGCCGCCGGCGCCGCGGATGAAGATCGTCGCCTTGGTGGTGAACAGGGGGCCCTTGTCATCGGCAACGATGCCCTCCGCACCAATCACCGCGGCCTTGCCCTTATCCCAGACCTCGCTGACGCGGCCCGTGACCTTCACTTTCCCTTCCGGCGGGATCTCGCGGTGCAGGGTGATGGACTGCTCGCCGTGCAGCAGCATGGCGAGATTGATCTCCACGTTGCTGACGAGTCCGCTCATCGACAGCATGCCCGGGATCACCGCATACGTCGGCAGGACTTTGGGCCCCTTGCCCTCGTACACGAACTCGATTTCCCCTTCCGGCTTGGCGCCGACGCCCACGGCATACAGCAGCACGTCCTTCGTCTCCCACGCGAACGGGATCGGATCGAAAGTCATGCCCACGAGGTCACTGGATATTGGTCTGGCCATGGGGTGATTTTCTGAGTGAACTTCCTCGCTGAGTCAAGCCAGACCCCCCGGGGTCGACGGGTGCCCCTGCAACCTTTCGGGGCCGCCGAGCGTGCTAGCGATCGAGGAGGACACACATGTCGCTACAATCTCCCCACAACACGACCCCGGCCGACTGGACGTCGCCGTCGTCAGCGCCAAGCTCGCCGGTCTCGGCGCCGCCCGAGGCCGTCGGGACCGTCCTCGCTCCGCCAACGGCGACCACGCCGCAGCCGCTGCGGGCGAGCGGTAGCTATACCCTGCCGACCTCGGCAGCCTTCTTGTACAGCTTGCGGGGAAAGCTTTCGGCCTCGTCCCACTCGTCGACGTGCGGAGTGATCTCCTGCTCGACGAAGCGGCGGACGGTGGCCCGGAACTCTTCGTCGCTGGGGGTGTAGAACGGGCGCATCGGGGGTCCCACGGGCTCATATGCGTCCTCGTGCGCTCGGTCTGGCCGCCGCGCGGCCGGTGATCATCGACTCCGTGGCGGTCGAACGCGGTCCGCGTTTCGCCGACGGTCCCTCTTGACCGGACTTCTTGCCGCACGCAAGCAGGCCTCCCCCGTCGATGGCTGCGCCGGCGTGTGCCTGCTATGCAAGAATGCGCATGAAACGGACGAATCTTGTGCTTCGTGAGGATCTGCTGGAAGAGGCCACCCGGCTCAGCGGCGAAAAGACGTACTAGCGTGCGGTGGAACGGGCACTCGAGGAGTTCATCCGCCACGCCAGGGCGCGACGGATCCTCCAGTTGCGAGGCTCCGGGCTCTGGGAGGGCAATCTCGAGGCGATGCGGGACGATGCCCCGCCGGCGTCCCGGCGGCGCTCATGACGCTGGTCGACACATCCGTCTGGATCGAGGTGTTTCGCCGGCCGAGCCCGCTCGGCCTGGATCGTCGCGTTCGATGACGTCGTCACCTGCCTCCCCATCGTGCAATCGGCTTCGGTATCGATCCCCCCCGTCGCGTACTGGGCCGGTTCCTCGCGAACCGCATAGCCACGCCGACCGAGCTTGGTCAGCATGGCCACGATCCGGTCGAGCATCCCTGGCGTTCCGATGCCCCTTGAGGCCTTGACAGAAGCGTTACACCCAGCCCTCGATAGCCGCCGGGTAGACATCCAGTCGTTCGTAACCGCAGATCATCCTTCCCTTCGATTCCGATACCGATAGCGATACCGACTCCGCTCGGTTCCTGCCGAACGCCTGCGCGAGGAGACGGCAGCTGCCATGGCTTCCCGGTCTGCTTCACAATCCCCCAGCAATTCTGCTTCAAGGGAGACACCATGGACGTCTTCATCGACTACCAGAAACGCCTGCGGAAGATCCGCGAGGAAATGCAACGCAGCAAGCTCGACCTGCTGATCGGCACGCGTACGGTCAGCTTGAGCTTCGTGTCCGGTGCGTTCGTGCCGTGGCGGAGCACCGTGATCGTTTCGCGCGACGGTCATATGTCGCTGACCACCCTCGCCATCGATCTCGAACGGTTGCGACACGAGTCGTGGCTGGACACCGTCCACGGATACTTCGGCGCACCGGGGATGGACCTGTGGGACCAGTCGATCCGGCAGATCAAGGACCTCGGCATGGCGCGGGCGCGTATAGGGGTCGAGGTCGGGCATTCGCCGCGCGGCAACGCCGGGTATCTCTTCTCGACCGAGCTCGACCTCCTGCGCCAGTCGCTGCCCGACGCGGAGCTCGTGCCGGCGAACCACGTGATGGACCGGGCGACATACGTGAAGGAACCGGGCGAGATCGCGTTGATGCGGCAAGCCGCGGCGATGGCCGACGCCGCGGTGGCGCGCGTCCAGGAACACCTGCGCGTGGGGATGTCCGAGGCCGAGGTCGCGGGGATCGGGGAAATGGAGCTGCGGCGGCTCGGCAGCGTCTACCACTGGGCGGTGACCGGCTCGTCCGAGGTGGCATCGGGGTACCGGGCCGCATGGCCGATGAACGCGACCACGCCGCCGAGCACGAAGCTCATCCAGCGTGGCGAGAATGTGATCGTCGATTTCCACCCGTGCCACAACCTGTACTATGCGGATGTCGCGCACAACTTCATCATCGGTGCACCCGGTGCCGACCAGGTCCGACTCGCCGACGCGTTTCGGCAAACCGCGGAAACTCTCATCGGGGCGTTGCGCGCCGGCAGTACGGTGGGTGATGTGTTTGGGAAGGTTTCCGACACCGTGGATGCCTGCGGCTTCGGCGGGGCGACGATTCCGGCCTTCGGGCACGGACTCGGGATCATGGGGCACGAGTGGTATCCGGCGATCGTCAACACCGACGAGTTCCGCGACGTGGTGCTGGAGGAGAATGCCGTCGAGGTGGCGTTCCTCGCCATGGTGGTGCCGGGGGTGTGCGGGATGCGCCTCGAAAGCCCGGTCCGCGTCACGCCCTACGGCGGCGAGTTACTTTGCTCGACGCTCCCGACATTGACCGTGATCGGCGCGTGAGTGATGAGCGACAATTACACTTCCCCACAGTTGAGGCGTGCCATCGCATGGAATTTTCCGGTCAGTCGATCGATCAGCGCCTCGGCGCGAGGCCGGACGTGAGAGCGAGCCGGGCGCACGTGCCTTGCGGGCTGCGGCGGTTTATTCCGGGAGAAAGCGAGAGTCGAGAACCTCTGCGTGCGAAAAAGGACAGTGCGGCGGGAACTTGTTGACCCCGATACCGGTCTCGGCAACGGCTCGATCGACCGCTCCCGCGTAGTTCCTGCTGGTGGCAGCAATCAATCGTGGGCGCAAGCTCGGGCTGTCCCGTAAGATTGCTGCGATCTCGCGACGCTGCACAACGAGGGTGACGCGCCACGAATTCGAGCGTTTGCGCGGCTGGAGCTTCCACTTCAACAAGTGCGCCATGAGGACCTCCGTGCGGCTGTTCAGCTCCCGGAGGTCGCGCTTCCCCATGTCCTCAATCTCCTCGGCCGCATGTTCGATATCGGCTTTATCGAAATGCCGCCGCCGGAGCTGCTCCGCAGTATGTTGCGTCCATTCGAAGAAGTCGGTGTCGTACAGGCTGGCTTCGGACGCCGAGTATGTCCTCGTCTTCGTGGCGGTTTTCATGCTTCTCGATAGTACGACTCACGAGCGGGGGTCCGCAACAAGGCTACGGGGGGCGCGGCGGGGGGCGGTGTCGGCGTGGGCGCCGATCGTGGGTTACGAGAGTCAGACCCTCCGTGACCGCTTGCGCGATCGGCATGCGGTCAAACGGGTCGTTGTTATGCGGCGGCAGTCGCGCCGCGTCTTCTGTGTGGGAGAAGTTGATCGGCAGCTTTTCGAAAGCGCTATCGACGACCCCGGCCTCGATCGTATCCGGAATCCGTAGACGCCCGAGGGCTATCTTGATCGCCGCCTCCCGGGCCGAGGCGGCACTGACGAAGACGATCTCGGCCTCCGCGATGGCTTTGCGCACAGAGGAGCAGTCGGGTGGCAGGCATCACTCCCGCCCTTCGAACGCCTTCCGGAGCTCGCCGGGGAGTGGCGCGTCAAAGTTGCGGGCGATGGACATGCGTCCCTTCCAGCCGCCCGGCTTGCGCCGACGTGCCGGCCAGGACAGCGCGGTCAGCCTGGCCTTCGGCTTGCCGGCCTTGGCGATGATGATTTCCTCGCCCGCGGCGGCACGATCGACGAGACGCGAGATCGCCGATTTGGCCGCGTACGAATTGTAGATGGTTTCTGCCATTGGTTGGTCAACCTTGACCAATAGAGTAGTGGGCTGGCCAGCTTCAGGTCAGGGCATTCCGTGACCGTCGTATGTTGTCATGAGATGAGGTCGGCCCTGAAGGCCCGCGATCCGCACCCGCTATCCGCTCTGTCCGCTGCGACTGCTCCGCTCAGGACCCTGCCGCGTAGCTCACGATCTCCAGGCCGGGCACGCGGCGAAAGTGCGCGACGTTACGGGTCGCAATAGGGACGTCCGCTGCCAGGGCAGTGCAGGCAATCCACAGATCGTTGGTCCCGATCAACCGTCCGGACGCTCTCAGTCGGCGAGCCATCCGTGCGTAGATCCGGGCGACCTCTTCCGAGACTTCCAGCCGGTGCAGAAACCCGACCAGAGCTTGCGCCTCGGGGCTGGACGGATTGTCGAATCCCTCCAGATACTCGCCGAGTGCAACCGTGGGCAGGAGGATCACGGTATCGGGGTGGGCATGCAAGAATGCCACGGCGCCACGCGGCTTGCCCCGTTCGCGCCGCTCGTTCTGCAGGTCGATCAAGAACGTCGTGTCCAACGCTACTCTTTCCATGCGTCCTTCGGTGGCACGTCCCGTCTCTGAGCTTTCTCCCACCGCGTGAACGTCTGCTCGCGGGGCACTGGCGCAGCTCGCGCCGCATCGAGCAAGGCTGCGCCGGTGGAGCGCGGGCGTTTCCACTGCCCGCGCTTAATCACCTGCGAAAACGACTCGTCCGGGCGCACTCGGGCGGCGCGCAGCCGTTCGTAGGCATCAAGGTCGATCGAGATTGTCTTGGTGGCCATGCGTGTACGTGTACACACATGGACGAAACCCGTCAACGGAAGTCGCCGCGGGCCGTTCCCGTCGGACACCGAAGACCTTCATCGAGCGTCAGCCGTGCCGGTATCGAGAGCCTCCGGGGTCCTCCGGGGTCGGACCCGCGGAAGCACTTGAATACACTTGACAGGAGTCGTATTTAGGGTCTTAAATAAGGGTTAGCGCTCGGATTCGAGCGCGAGAATCGACGCCTTAAGGAAGTTCGGAAGTGCCACGCGCTCATCGCTATCACCTGCCCGGCTATGTCTGGCATCTCACCCATCGCTGCCACCGGCGGGAGTTCTTGCTCAAGTTCGCACGCGATCGCAGGGCGTGGCGCGGATGGCTTTTCGAGGCCCGCAAGCGTTATGGGCTGTGCGTGCTCGACTACACCGCCACCTCCAACCACGTCCACCTCCTCGTGCAGGATCAGGGGCGGGGGGAGGTGGCTGCGAGCATGCAACTCATCGAAGGTCGGACGGCGCAACCGTTCAACCGGCGCAAGGCACGCGGCGGCGCGTTCTGGGAAGACCGCTACCACGCCACTGCGGTCGAGACGGGCGAGCACCTGGCGCGCTGCCTGGTTTACATCGATCTAAACATGGTCCGGGCAGGTGTCGTCAGGCACCCGGCGCAGTGGGAGACCGGCGGCTACCACGAGGTCCAGCAGGAGCGTCTGCGCTACCGCATCGTCGATCGTCAGGCGCTGGCTGATGCGCTCGGGGTTGATTTGTCGCAGCTGGCCGAGGCGCATAGCCGGTGGATCGAGACGGCCTTGCGCACGAGGGCGCGGCAACGCGACCCACAATGGAGCGAGAGCGTGGCCGTGGGTGGGCGGGAGTTCGTCGAGAGTGTGCAGCGTACGCTCGGCGGCCGCGGCAGATACCGGAAGATCGAAGAGGCGGCGGGTATGCACAGCCTGCGCGAGGCCGCCGCAGCTTACAGCCGCCATCCCGGCGCCGAAAATGCCTCGATAAGCCTCTGCGGGGGTAATCTATTCGAGCGAAACTCAGCTGTTTCAGTGTGTTCTGACCTACATTCCGCAGATTGCGTGCGGAGCATGAGGGGGAAAAGCGTTGGAGGGCTTCAAGCTGGGGCACCGAATTGGGTGGCGGGGACGTTGAGGAGTTGCAGGACAAGACGCTGAGCGTCAGTCAGCGGATCCCAGAAGGTCTTGATGAGACGGTCGCCGTCGAGGAGGCGATGGCGGCGGAGGTTGGCGAAGAGGGCGATGATCTTGCCGGCGGTGGGGGCTTTGCAGGAGCGCGCCTCCGGATAGATCGGCAGGGAGTCAAGGTGGTGGACGGCCATAGCGTTGCGGAGTTGGCGCTCGAGCAGGGCGTCGATGGTGAGCGCGACGAAGAAGAGGAACAGGAAGGCGTCGATGCGGGCTGGGCTCTTGAAGTTGACCGGGACGACCTCGGCAACGGACTTGAGCTGCGCGTGACGCTTTTCGACGAAAGCCTGGTACTGGTAGATTTTGAGGATCTCCCGGGGTGGATGGGTGTCGGTCGGCAGGTTGGTGACCAGGGGGAAGATGCCGTCTGCGGCTGCGGAGGCGCGGACGGCCTGTTGATCGACGGTCGAAGGGATCAAGACACCCATGTTGTCCTAAGAAGAACGAAGAAGGGAAAGGGATCAAGACACCCATGTTGTCCTAATGCCAGAACTGACGAGACGCCCATCCGCGACGGCCGAGCGCAGCCGGGCTGGTACGTTGGCGACCGGCAACGGGACGTGCTGGCGGTGGTCCGATACGGAGGTTGTTCGCGCCGTCGACGCGTCACGTGGACTCCCGAGCTCCCCGTGTTCGAGGTGACGACGGTGCCGTTGGTCAAACGGGCCAGGGGTTCCCGGACACCCGGGGTTGTCCTCCGAATGAGGACACGGGTTCGACGGGCGCAATTCCTTCGGTGGCCTGCCGGTGCAACCACGGGTGGCCCGATCGCCGGTCGGGTTGCCGTTGACGAGACGTCATGGGTGTCTCCATCCTGTCCATCCTGTCGTGCCGTTGACGAGACGTCGTGGGTGTCTCCATCCTGTCTCCATCCTGCCATCGTGGGTGTCTCCATCCTGCCATCCTGGCGCACCCGTGGCGCATGCAGCCACACCGAGGTACGATCCGCCGGAATCACCCAGAGGAGGCGGCCATGGACATCGTCATCAACCCCGAGATCTCGTTGCTCGACCAGGTCAAGATCCAGGCTCAGGTGCTGGTGCCGGTGCTCAAGGCCCTGCGCGCCGAGCTCGGCGCGGACCGCGCCAACCGCCTGGTGACGACCGCGCTGCGCGCGTGGTCGCGCGACATGTTCCTGCGCCTCGGCGCGCTCAAGCCGGGAAGCCCGAGGGACAAGTGGGCGGCACTCAGCGCCGAGCCGGTACCGAGAATCGGTGGCGACATCGACGTGCAGATGCTCAAGCTGGAGCCCGACGCGATGGAGTTCGACGTCACCGGCTGCCGCTACGCAGATTTCTTTCGCGCCATCGGCGAACCCGAGCTGGGAGCCGTCTTGTTGTGCGAGGGAGACGATCACGTCGTCGAAGTCGGCAGCCCGGAGGTGGAGCTGACTCGCGCCCAGACTATCATGAAGGGCGGCAAGCTCTGCGACTTCCGCTACCGCATGACGCCGCAGGGATGACATCCGGCGGCGATCTGCAGCAGGCGCTCGCAAGGTCCCCCGGATCCGCGCGCTGATCAGGAGTCCAAGCCACTGTACGTACGGACCCGCACTCGTGCAGAACGCTGGACGCCGCAACGAAGGGCGTCATTGCCAGTGGAGCCCGCGGGCGCGGCACGATCCTTGTTCGGTACGTGGACACCGATTGCGACATGGTGCCGCAACCGAACCGGGAGGAAAGACAATGGCTGCGGAGGTCATCGCGAACCAATCGGCAACACCGGGTGGATGGCGTCGGTTCCTGGCGAGATTAAAGTCTGCGGCCTTTCTGTGCGCCGCTGTCCTGTTCGCCACGGAGTCCGCGATTCTTGCGGCCGAGACCGCTACGCCGGCCGCATGTACGGGTGACTGCGACGCAACCGGCAGCGTGGGCATCGACGAGCTGCTGATCTTCGTCAACATCAGCCTCGGCAACGCGCAGCTCGCGGCGTGCCCCCGAGGCGTGCCGGCCGGCGCCGAGGTCGACATCACTTTGATCATCAGGGCGGTGAACAACGCCATGAACGGCTGCGGGGGCGACCGGTGCCTGGTCGCATCCGGGAGCGCGGCGGCAACGTGCGCGCGCCAGTACGCGGCGGCGATCGCCGCCTGCCGCAACGAGGCAGACGAGGCGTGCGAGGACGCGCTCGGCGGTGGGACAGGGACACTCGCCACCTTGCTCGCCGCGACCGAGGAGCCGGTGCGCAGCAATTGCACGCTCGACACCGCGAGTCAGCTCACCTTCCTCGCCGGCTTAGACGATCTCGTCTCGCGTACCGCCCAGGCGTGCAAGAAGTGGGGCAAGGATCTCATCGCGACGACCTACGCCAACTTTCCTGAACCACCGGCGCCCGAGACACTGGCGTGCCAGCAGGTCGTCGGTGCCCAGCTCGCGACGCTCCACGACGAGGTCGTTCAGGCGTACGGACCCGGCTGCTACGTCAGGGCATTCAACGGAGGATTCTGCGACCGGGGTATTCGCGGATACAGAGTCGCGCAGGCGCGCGCACAGGCGGCGGCGATCATCGAACCGGCGTGCGGGCCGACGTTCGACACCCTCGGCCTCGTCCCGCTCACGGCCAGCCCCACGGTCGCCGGGCGCATCGGCGTGCTGATGGATACCGTCGTCGCCCACGCGCGCCAACTCGCGCAGCGCGTCTACCCGCCGCTCGACCTCGGCCCCACGGGACTCTTCGGGGCGTTCCCGGTGGGCGTCCGCACGGTCGACCTGGTCGACCCGGCGCGGCTCGATGTCGCGGGCACGGGACCACGGCCCGTGCGGGTCGCACTCTATTACCCGTCCACAATCGAGGCCGTGGCGGGCGCGCCACGGGACGTCGTCACGATTTTCGGCACCGAGCTGTTCGTCACGCCGAGCTTCCGGGACGTCGACCGCGCCCCCGGCCTTTTTCCGCTGATACTTTTCTCGGGCGGCAACGGTGCCGATCCCTGGAACTGGGTGTATCTGGCCGCCCACCTCGTCAGTCACGGATTCATCGTGGCCGGCGTCGAACACCACGGCGACCACGCGTTCGACTACACCGATGCGAACTTCGCGGTTAACCGCCCGCTCGACTTGCGCGTCGTGCTCGACCAACTCCTGGCCTTCGACGGCGAGGCCGGCCATTTCCTCGCAGGCGCAATCGATGCCGATCGCATCGGGGTCGCCGGCCACTCGGCAGGCGGCTACACGGTGATGGCACTCGCCATGTGCCCCTTCTCCCTCGGTGCATTCGACGACCCGCGGGTCAAGGCGGTTTTCTCGATGGATCCCAACGTTACGCCATTTCTCGCCGACCAGTCTGCGGCCGTCTTTGCGGCGCTCGACATCCCCACCCTCCTCGTGGGGGGAACGCTGAGCCGCTTCACGGCCCAGCCTCCGTTTGTGTTCGACGCGCTGGAACCGGGGCCGAGGGTGCTGGCCTTCGCGAACCTGACCGACGCCGTACACGAGACGTTCAGCGGCGATACGTGCGAGGTTCCCGATCGGATCCTCGCAGCGACGGGTGGCCCGGCACCCGAGTGTGAGCCGGGAACAATCCCCTGGCGCCACGCCCGGCACATCATCAACTACCTCGCGCTCAACTTCTTTGACGCGACACTGAACGACAATGCCGAGGCGCTGGCGCGACTCGACCCGCCACCGCTGTCGAGAGCGACCGAGGACTTCACGTACGAGAGCAAGACGGGCGATTGCCCCCCCGGCGGTTCGTGCAGCCTGACCTGCGAGGCGGCGGCCTGCGGCGACGGCGTTGTCGGAGCACACGAAGTCTGCGACCCGGCCGGCGAGCAGGGGGAGTGCGCCGCTGGAGACGTCTGCAACGACAACTGCACGGCGTGCGTCACCTGCGGCGCGGCGACGATCATCCCGCCGGAAGGCGGCGTGGTCGCGGGGACGACCGCCGGCGGCAGCAGCGCGTTCGGTGGAAGCTGCGGTGGCGCCGTGTTCGCGCCCGAGCGGGTGTTCCAGTGGACGCCGACGGTATCCCACGACGCGAGCATTTCCCTCTGCGGCTCCCCCTTCGCGACCAACTTCGACAGCGTACTGTACGTCCGGGAGGGCACCTGCGTCGGACCGGAACTGGCCTGCAACGACGACGGCGGATCATTCATGTGCGGGCGCGCGTCGAGGAT